>CAYUCJ010000019.1:0-19247 GCA_964443285.1 uncultured Desulfobacteraceae bacterium
TCCGTCTTCTGGCACTTCGGGCATCCCGGCCCCAAAACTTTTATTTCCATGATGTCGCTCCTTTCACCTTTTATGGTCCCATTCTCGGATGGGAGAAAACCCTCGCCTCTAAACGAAGCATTGAGTTTGAATTACGATACAGGATTCAAGGGGCTGAGGATTCGAGGAGCCAAGTGAAAGAAGTTGACCTCCCAAGTCCTTTCGCCTGAACCCTTGAACCCCTGAATCCTTGACCCCTCCAGCCATCGGCTTTAGTCATGGCGGTTGTCCTTTCAGCCTTTTGCCTTCGGCCTCATGCAGCCATTCTCTGAGCTTTGTCCTCGACGGGATTTTCCCGACTGACTTGACCTCTCCGTTGATCACGAGAGCCGGGCTCCCCATAACGCCGTAGCTTCCAATCTCCTTGATATCCCTGATATGTTCCAGATCAGCCACCAGGTTGATCTCGGCCATGGCTTCCATCAGGGCCCTTTCCAGACCGTCACACTGGGCACACCCGGGTCCCAGGACCTTGATTTCGATCCCACCGGAAGACTCCTCTTCAAAGGATTGGCCCAGAAATTTCCTGAATTCCCTGATAAAGGCTTTTCTGTAACCCTCAGCAGCACGATCCGAGACATAGTTTCTTTTGCTGAGCCTTTTGAGCAACTCGGCCCCAACTTCTTCGTCGGTCCTGTGAGCGTATTCCCCGGCCATTTCTTCCATCACCGTCTTCAGCCCGATGATACCCACGCCATGACCGTCCACCCTGATCTGCACCACATCATCCTTTGCCATTCTATCCTCCGCTATATCTCATATATCTCACCGCAAAGACGCTAAGAAGATAGAGTCCTCTCAACAGATAAGGGAAATCTTTCTTTGCGTCCTTTGCGACTTTGCGGTGAACATTTCATGCTTTTCTCTACCCTGCGATCCAACCGTAGGACATCCCCGCGATGGTGGACAGAACCACGATAATCCCGCAGAAGGTGGCGGTCTTCTTCACGCCCATGACCCCTCCGATCACCAGCATATTAGGCAGCGAGAGGGCCGGGCCGGCCAGCAAAAGAGAAAGTGCCGGACCTTTTCCCATGCCCGCGCCGATCAATCCTTGCAAAATGGGCACCTCGGTCAGTGTAGCGAAATACATGAGGGCGCCCGATACGGAGGCAAACAGGTTCGCCCAGAGGGAATTGCCGCCAACCAACGTTTGGATATAATGTTCCGGAATGAGTGCGGAATGCCCGGGTCTCCCCAGCATAAAACCGGCCACGAGCACCCCTGCCCCCAGAAGGGGAAAGATCTGCTTCATGAACCCCCAGGTGGACTGAACCCATTCCGATCGCTCTTCTTTTATGAACCATACCTTGAGCATCAACCCCAGGATGATGAGCAGTCCGACGGTGACATACCACTTGGCGGCAAAGATGGCCGGCCATATTCCCGTAGATCCCGGAGCGGGCCGGGCAAAGGCGGCGAAGATCAGGATCAGAACCATGGCCAGCATGAACATGGCGTCCTGAAACAGGGTTCTGCCTTTTTCCTCCCCATCGGGCAGGACCATCTGCCCGACACTCCTTGCGGCATCGTCCTTCCGGAAGAAAAAGGCCATGAGGAGCCCGGTGATGACAGAAAAAAGCACGGCGCCTATGGCCCTGGCGAGTCCCAGCTGCCAGCCCAGGATCCTCGCGGTGAGCACGATGGCCAGGACATTGATGGCCGGGCCGGAGTAGAGAAAGGCCGTGGCCGGACCGATTCCGGCGCCACGGGTGTAGATGCCGGCAAAGAGCGGCAGGACGGTGCATGAACAGACGGCCAGAATCGTTCCCGACACCGATGCCACCGAGTAGGAGAGGATTTTCTTGGCGGTGGCGCCGAAATACTTCAGAACGGACGCCTGGGAAACAAAGACCGCTATGGCACCTGCAATAAAGAAGGCCGGAATCAGGCAAGTCAGCACATGCTCACGAGCGTACTCCTGGAGCATCATGAAGGCCTCGAGCCCGGATTTGCGAATCGTGGGGTTGGCCCAGGGGACGTAATAACACGCGACAAAAATCAGGACAATCAACAACAGTTTCCATCTTTCTTTCATCATCGCACCTCTCTTGAGATCGCAGCAGTTTGAGTTTTTTCAATTCCTACATGTCTATTTGACGATATTTATAATGCCACAAATTTGCCTTCTGCGACACCATGTTTCTTGGCCAGTGTTGATTTTAAGAAATCATCTGAAGAGCTGGTAAATCAAAGGGGCGTTTTCAGATCCGTTGACTTGGGGAAGTCGGAACGCCCTTTTGTCAACGTGTTACCGGCCTTTATTGATCTTTGCCTCTATATTCTTAATTGGGAATATAGTAATGAATAGAGGTTCTGTCAAGACAAAAGGACAGATTCCAAAAAAGGGGCAACCGCGGCTGCCCAGTGACTGTCCATATGATGCCTTGGCAGAATTGTGGTAGGAGGAATAGGACAAAAACACGCACTACAACCGGAAGTGCCCTATTTGGTCAAACATCGGGTCACTCCCCATCCTTTATTCTATAATTCCTGCCGGTAAGATATTTTCCCAGGAGCATGGAACTGAATATGACCAAAGGAATAGAAAACAAGAGCCGGATTATGGAAAACTTGATACCCATGAAAGAGGCTTCAAAGATGGTCATGGGAACACGGCAGATAGCGGAAGCAGCGATGTAAGTGAAGATTACCCCAATATCAGCTCCTTTGCTGTAAAGGCTGTAAGCCACTGGAAATGCAACATAGAGACCCCCAACGGTTGTGCCGGCCAGCAATATTCCACCCACATGGCCTTTCAGACCCGATTTGGTGCCAAAATATTTTTCTACAGTTTCTTTTTTGACCCAGACTTCAAAGAGTCCAATCAGTACAAATGCAATCGGTAGTAGCTTTAACATGCCCAGGGAAAAATATCCGAGATTAAGGCCTACTTTCTTCCCCGGCTCAAAGCCCTTCAAAAAAGAAATCCCAAGAAAAAGGGCATATGCAATAAACCCGGCTCCCCTGGCGTATTTTGTAACGGTTTTCAGCCTCATGCAAAAATTTCTCCGTAGAATATGCCCGTCATAACCGCGACGATGATAGCAATGATCAGGCTAGCAACATTTCTTATGATGGCCACCCTTAGTCCAAAATACTTTTTCTCTATGGGAAACGTCACGAAACCAACCATCATCAAAGTGGTTGTAAATGCTGATAGGACCGTATAGGTCACCCCCTTGCTAAGCAAGATACCGCAGAGGGGAAAAGCGATGAAGCCCGGCATAAGGGTTATGGAGCCGATGGAAGAGGCCAGGATGACGCCTTCAAACATATTGCTCCCTCCCAGAAAATGTAAAATGACGCTATTGGGCAGGAGGGCAAGGACAATAGATACAAGGATGAGCATACTCGCAAAGGCCGGCAGAATCTTGATGAACTTTCTAAAGGCTACTTTGATCGCCCGGTAAGTCTTGCTGCGATCCGCAAAAAAAGAGACAATGACAGCGATTAATACGAAAATATAGAGGTAATACATCGTTGGAAATCCTCATTCCGGACGAAGTCGACGGGGATCCAGCCCGGATTTTTCCTTCCTTAATTCGCGGGATTGTGGCCGCGGACACTGAAAAACCCGGGCTGGATGGACGCCGGAGCGGCAGTATGTCGTGTCATCTACTTCTTCTTGATTTCACACGGATGTCCCTTTGTGTCCCCATGGCAAATCTTGATCTGTTCAGGTGGGCATTCCTCCGGCTTTCCTTTAAGCTTTTCGGGTTGCTGACAACAATCCTTACACATATCTGATTCCCTCCTTTCGTTAACGACAGCTGCCGCCATTGGCAGGTTTTTCGGGCAGATGCCATCGGAAATCGGGCTCTGCTCAGACATTTTACCAAGACCGCCTGCAATCTGCTTCAAGACTTTTCTTTCTACCGAATAATGGGTCCAGTAGCCGCGCTTTTCTCCCCTGACCAACCCCGCCCTTCTCAGTATCTGCAAGTGTTGCGACACAGCGGCCTTGGTCATCCCGACGTGGCTCGCCAGGGCGCTCACACAGAGATCATGGGTCAAAAGCAGTTTCATAATACGGAAACGGTTCTCATCCGCCATGGCCCTTAGAGTGAGAACGAGGTCTTTCATCTTCACCATCCATTTAAGTCATTTCTTATTTAGATATTATTTTGCTTAAATATATCTGTCAATAGGAAAATGCGGAAGATCCTGCCTGGCCGGTGAAACGGTCACTTGAAGAGGTCTATTGGACGATCAGGTATTCAAAAGAAGTATCTCGCACGGATTTCAACACTGTAGCGGTTTTGTTTTTCTCCATACTCCGTGTTTTCCTCTCCTGCCAAAAAAGTGGTTTTCAGCCGCAGTTCCAGGTTGGTCTTAGGGCTGTAAATAAGTTCCGGGGCCACGGATAGACTTTGATCGTCGACATTGATGATGGACGTGATGGCCGGGGTAAAATATAGGATATCAAAAGGTTCCTTCCAGCTGGCCCGGAGATACACATAATCGCTCATGGGTTTGGAAGCGGCCAGGGTATTGCGGGACAACCGGGACGCCTGCATCAGTTGGTTGTTCTTACCGGTGGAAAGGAATGAATCGTAGGCCCGATCAACAAACCCATAGAAGTTCTCGGCGTCTTCCTCACCTATGCCACCGCTGTTGTGATAATATTCGATGATGAACGTGATTTCATTGGCTGTCAGGTATCGAATACCCACAAGGGTTCGTAAGACATCCGAGGTTTGGGTGAAAAGGGTTCCATGAGCGTCTATAGATTTTTTTTCAAAGTCGGTGAGCCATGCCAGTTCACCGTGGACCTCGAAATTTGTCCTGATGTTCCTTGAAAAATCAATGCCGTACCGGGTGGTTCGACTCCCGCCCGTAAAGAAAAGGAAATCCAGGTCCGTGTCCCAGAGCAGAAGATAGAGCTTTGCGGCAAGATTGAGGTGGTCCGGCTCACCGAAATCGTCATTCAGGGTGTCCGTGACCGGGAGGATGACCGGCGTGAAGGAGAGGGTTTTCAGAGGGCCGTCGAAACTCCTGATCAAGTCGGCCGTGACCACATAATAGCCCTCCAGGGCTTCCGTGGGATCATCCGGGTCTTTTGGTCGCGAGACAAAGGACACCGGATTAAAGGCATAGCCCTTTCCCCACTGCATGACCTTTTTGCCCGCATAGAGGGCAAAGCCTGGGCCCGGCTTCAGCGACAAGTGCCCTTCCTGGAGTACAAAATCTCCATCCCACCCGAGATAGTCATGCCGCAACAGGCTGTCGGTTCTGACATAGAGCGCCGCAATGTTCTTCTGATAGCTCCCTTCCAGACGAAGTCCACCATTGTACTTTTCAAGGGTGGCCCCTTCGTCTCGATCAAAAAACCGGAGTCGGTGAAAAGCGCCGTCACGGCGCAGGCCCGCAAGAACCGGCCTGAATTCAAGAAAACCGCCTATGCTGTAAGGTTTTTTTTCAATCTCCGAGAGATCGAACTGGTATTCATCGGCAAACGAAAGGGCGGAACAAAGGAGCAACAGGAGGAGGAACAGAGACAGAAACCCCGCCCGGGAATGGCTTGATGTTGGATTTAGCGGCATGATCTTTCGTGATGTACCGCGGATTTTTCTCTCCGGCATTTAGCGCAAGGACTCCAATTGAGGCATATACGTCAACGTGAAGACCTCATCTTTCAATTCCCTTTTCTTCATCTTTGCAAAGATCATGACGGACTTATATCCCTTGTAGAGGGGGCTGTCCGTCTCTATGACCGCAGGCCGCACAATTCCTCCCCCGAAATCCTTTATCCCTTTAAAATAGATGGTCTTGATCAGCATGGAGGCCTGGGTCAGACACTCGACTCTGGTGGGCAATAATGTGTCTTTGGCTACCCGCATCTTCAGTTGATCGTAGGCTACGGTCTTCGTTTTGGCCCGCAGATGTAAGAGGTACCCGTCCTTTCCCTTATCTTCCAGATTTTCCACCTTGTATTCGTCGGCGTAATCCAGCCGCAGGATATCAGCGTTGTTGAACACCCCTCCCACAACGGATTGGAGGCTTGTTACACGAATCGGTTTTCCCACGTTGGGGATATAGAGCCACATGTTGTCTCCAAGCCTCAGGGTGCTCCTCCCCTTTTCACTGGCAGGGGAGAGAAAAAGACCGGCGACCTTGTCTTCCCCCTTCTTGACTGTAAAAAGGATAAATTCCTTTTTCTTTCCATCGGGCTCGATATTGATAAGCTTCCGGTAGGTCTCGTATGCAGGGGGATTGAGGTTGCGATCCACCTGAGCCAGAATCTCGTCCGGGCTCAACGCTTGAACCGGTGCCGAGAGTAACAGCAGTATCATCATGGTGATAAATGTTGACATGGTGCCTCCCTGATTTATTGATGGAACCCTCATATCACACATGCCCGAGGGCCTCGACAGGGTCCATCCTCGATGCCTTATAGGCCGGTTGAAGACTGGCCAGGACGGAGACCAGGATGACGATTAGAGATATCACCAGGAGATTGCCCGGGTCGATTCCAGTGGAAAGGATGAGGCCCTTCTCCATGCCGAAATCAAAGCTGATTTTCGAGAGGTTGATGATATAGACAACCGCGCCGCCAATGATGCCTCCACTAACCGCGCCCATAACGCCGAGGCAAAAACCTTCCATAACAAACATGGAGAGTATTTTTCCCGGTAATGTGCCGATGGCGGCCATCGTGCCGATTTCCCGGACCCTCTCGTAAACGGCCATGATCATCACATTCATGATACTGATTAACACGATGGCGATCAACATGAGTTTAATGAAGAAGGTCATCAGGCCGATCATCCTGGCTATGTTATAGAATGGGGATATCTTTTCCCAGGTGTGCACCTCGAAGACCGGTTTCCCCATCTTGTTGCGCTCTGTCCCGAGCAACCCGTTGAGTTTTCCGTTCACTTCCTGAAGGTGGTTGAAATTCTTCAGCCTTATGGCGATCTCACTGATCTCGGGCTTATCCATCCGCAAAATCTCCATGGCATCCCGGATGTGAATGTAACCGTCTCTCCCCCCCGGCCCGGTGGCACTCTCCATAATGCCCCCTACCTTGAACTGCATGCCGTTAACGGAGCCGTCTTTGTTGGTGGCAATAACAACCACGGGGTCACCGACCTTCACTTTCAACCCCCTTGCCAGGAGTTCAGGAACAAGAATCTCTCCCCTCCTGATGACCTGCTCTCCCTCCTTGATCCTTGACAGTAAAAGCGGAACCGTCTTTGTCTCTTTTTCAGGATCGACACCGTTGAGCCTTATGTTGGTTGTCTCTACAAAATTGCTGAACATGGCACCGAATTTTATCCTAGGCGAATAGGCCTCTATTTCGGGCGTCTGCTCCATGGCATGTTCTGCCTTTTTCACGGCTTCCCCTCTCATATTCATGGTGAGAGGGAGGCTGTCTATGGACGCAAGATACCCTTTCCTGTGAATCTGTATATGCCCCAGAAAGGAATCCGTTATATTGGCGACCATCATATTCTTGAAGGAGCCTGTCACAGCCTCAAAGATCAGGACGAACACGACACCGGCTGCAATCAGGATGAGGGTCAAAAGGGTTCTTCTTTTGTACCGAAAAAGGTTTCTCAATGCGATTTTGAACAGATCTCTCATAGTGAGCCTCATGCATCCGGTGAAACCAGTTTTCCATCCTCAAGGGGATAGACCAGGTTCACCTCGCCGATAATTCGCGTATCATGGGTGGAAAAGATAAAGGTTGTGTTTGATTCGTCCCGCATCTTCTTCATCAGGCCGATAATGGTATAGGCGGTATCATGATCCAGGTTGGCTGTGGGCTCATCTGCCAGGACGAGCCTTGGTCTCGTCACCAGGGCCCGTGCAATGGCTACCCGCTGTCTTTGTCCGCCGGAGAGTTGGTCCGGATGCTTTTCCTTCTGATCGCTCATGCCGACGGCCTCGAGAAGCTCCGTCACCCGACTGCGCCTTTCAGAAACAGGCACCTTCTGAACCATGACAAGGGGATATTCCACGTTTTCATAGGCACTCAGGACAGGGATGAGATTGAAGCTCTGGAAGATAAAGCCGATCTCCTTGGCCCTGAAACGGGCGGCCTCCTTCCGGTTCAAATGGGACACTTCCTCCCCTGCAACCTCAAGACGGCCTTCATAGGCCTTGTCTAAACAGCCGATCAGGTTCAGCAGGGTGGTCTTTCCGCTTCCCGAGGGTCCCACAAGGGAGACAAAGCTCCCTTCCTCAAGGTTGAAAGTGACCCCATTCAAGGCGTGGATATGAACTTCTCCCAATCTGTACGTTTTCGTTAAATGCTCTGCCATAACCAGGCTCATGGTTCAGCTCCTGTCTTCTGAAAAAATCAGGGGGCAAGGCCTTTCAGCCTTGATTGTTTAAACAAAATTTAGCAAGGAATATGCCAAATAAATCTGCTTCGAATATTCGAATTGAATCACTCGGTCTTTCTAGGCTTGGCAGATTTTGGTGCTTATGCTTGGACATACATAGCAGCACATATGGATACGATGTATACAGTTCCCGTATCCGATTGAATAATAAGTACTCACTTTATCCCTCGCAACATGCAGGTTCAAAAGGGTCTTTGTGTGTTGCATCGCATCTTTTCTTCGCTTTCTTCCATTTGTCCCAAATCGGTGTTCGTCAAAGGGGGGATAAGGTTTTACGGCTTCAGGAAATCCTATGCGGTCATGCCTTGAGAGGTACTTCCGCAGGCGATCTCACACAGGGCACCTCCATTTCCGCATTGCACCGTTTCAAACTGGAGGATGGGATGATCAATGCCGAAACGGTGATAGAGTTCATGACGAATGGTTTGGGCAAGCGTCTCCGTATCGCTCACAAGCTGGTCGTCAACCTGGACATGGCAGGAAAAGGCAATGCTGGACGAACTCACATTCCAGGCGTGAAGATAGTGTGCACCGCACACTCCCGGTACACACTCCAGGCAACCCTTGATTTCTTCTATATCCACTCCCCGGGGCGTGGCATTCATCAGGATCCCTGTCGCTTCCTTCAGGATGGACCAGCAGTTTTTCAATATAAAGAGAACGATCAGGAGCGAAAGGACCGGATCAAGCCAGTACCATGGCTTGAATAACAGCACAATACCGGTCACAAGCACGGCAACAGATGTTAAAAGATCACCCATCATATGGAGAAATGCCCCCCTGACATTGAGGCTGCGTTTTGAACCCCGGTGGAGCAGCCAGGCGGAAAATCCGTTTCCCAGGATGCCGATGCCTGCCATCAGGATGACCACCCTTCCCAGGACTGCTTCGGGGTGATGGAAGCGCGCGATCGCCTCATACACGATAAAAACAGCGGCCGCGATCAGAATCACCACATTGATAAGTGCGGCCATCACTTCTGCTCTCCGATACCCAAAGGTACTGCGGACCGATGCACCCTTCTTTCCAATACGGAACGCGAAATAGGCAATCAAGATAGCGGCGAAATCGCTGAAATTGTGTGTGGCATCCGAGATCAGGGCCACGCTGTGAGCAAATACCCCCCCGATGACCTGAGCCACCGGGATGATGAGGTTCAGGACAAGGGTCACCAGGAGCCTGGCTCCACTTGTCTCTTCCACATCCACATGGTGGTGGTGTCCGGACGTCTCGTTCTCCTGTTCGTGTTTGTGTTCAACATTACCTTCGAGATGATTGGTCATTTCTTCCATTCAAAGATCCTTTGTCTACAATCTTGTTCCTGATTGAACCGGTTCACCACAAAATATTTCCCTATTTCTATTTAACTATATAAAAGAATCAGCAAATAGCCGATAGTTACATTCTTGTCATCGATGGCTAACCATTTGTTAAGATACTTTAAAGTGATTTTAGACACTCAGGCTGTCCCATCTTATTTCCACGTCGAGCCTCATATCTTACGCTGACTATATTCTATTTTGAAAATATATAATCATCTTTCGCCCTTGTCAAGAAGAAAGTCGAGAATCTTGTCACAGAATTATATTCACCTTTATTTCGTTTTCCTTCCGGCAACGCCGGCGTCGATCCAGCGAATATTCACGATGCTTGACTCCTGTTACCGGGCTGACTAGAATAAGTCGATGAACGTGGCGTTGCTGAAGGATGCTCAGGGAGATCTGAATATTGGGCTTATTGAAACCCTGAGGTGGGGATAACCTGAGAAAAGAGGAGGCAACACATGTACCTGCCGAAAATCTACCAGAAGTTCTCGGAAAAATATCCCGAAGTCCTGGAAACCTACCAAGAACTGGGCAAGGTATGCCGCTCAAGCGGCCCTTTGGAGGAAAAATACCAGGATCTGGTCAAACTCGGAATTGCCATTGGAGCCAATTCCAGGGGTGCCGTTCTGTCCCACACCCGAAAGGCCCTGGCATCCGGTTGTTCAAAAGATGAAGTGCTTCACGCGGTCATTCTTTCTCTAACCACGACCGGTTTTCCGAACATGATGGCTGCCATGGGATGGGTAAACGAAATCCTCGAAAAGGACCTGTAAAGGAATATTCGTTCGCCCATCGAGAACGATGGGCATAACCATGCTTCTGCAGGGTCCTGACAAGGTTCTCCCATTCTGTTGTTATCTCTGGATTTCAGGGAAAGGAGACTTTTACCAGTCGGACTGCCCAAGGCGCTCATATTTCCACGCTTGCGAAGAGTTTGACAACCTGCGACTTTATTTTATATAAATATATTCATCTACACATTATTTCTTCAAAACAAATCAACCCTAGTCCAACCGGGAGGAGCGATTCTTGGTATGGGACAGGACATTTCAAGAAGTGAAGCAGCACTGATCGAAGAGCGGGACCTTTACCAGACCCTGTTTGATCAAGTGCCCTGCTATGTCACGGTTCAGGACAGGAACTTCAGATTGCTGCGCTATAACCGTGAATTCTCGAGGAAATTTTCCCCGGAGCCGGAAGAATACTGCTACCGTGCCTACAAGGGCCGGTCGGAACCCTGTGACGTCTGTCCCGTTCTGAAAACATTTGAAGACGGAAACCCCCACGCCAGTGAAGAGACCGGCGTAGACAAGGATGGCAACGCATCCTGCTGGCTGGTGAGGACATCCCCCATCAAGGATGAGGATGGGGAGGTTGTCGCCGCCATGGAGATGTGCCTCGACATTACCCACAGGAAGGAGCTTGAAGCCGAGGTCAGGAAATCCGAAGAAAAATACCGGATGATCTTCAACAATATTCCGAATCCCGTCTTCGTCCTGGCCGCCGATTCCTTGGAGATCCTGGATTGCAACGAAAGCGTGACTTCCGTGTATGGACTCCACAATACCGAGCTTCAGCACACCTCTTTTCTTTCCCTTTTCGATGAATCGGACCGCGCCTACTACGGCGATGCCATCAAGTCATCCAGCCTGTTGAACCGCGCAAAACAGGTTCGCAAAGACAATGAAATCATCTACGTCGATATCCGCATTTCATCATCGGAATATCTGGGAAAAAACGTACTTCTGGTCACGACCAGTGATGTTACCAGGAGACTCATGGCGGAGCAACAGCTCATTCAGGCGAGCAAAATGGCCATGCTGGGAGAAATGGCCACGGGCGTAGCCCATGAACTGAATCAGCCCTTGACCGTTATCAAGACGGCCAGCAGCTTTCTGAACAAGAAAGTCGACAGGAATGAGGAGATTGAACGAGAGACCCTGGGTGTCCTGGCAAAGGAAATTGAGTCTTACGTAGATAGGGCCGCCCGTATCATCACCCACATGCGTGAGTTTGGTCGCAAGTCGGAGGTCCTCGGCGAGAAGGTCAACGTAAACGAACCCCTGAAAAGGGCCCTTGATTTTTTCGGGCAGCAGCTCAAACTCCGGGAAATAGGAGTAAAGATCCGACTGGATGAAGAAATTCCTTTCGTCTTTGCGGACTCCAACCGGCTGGAACAGGTTTTTGTCAACATCCTTATTAACGCCAGGGATGCCATTGAAGACAAATGGGTGAAGGGCCATCGGGACTCCGGGGGCAAGGAGATCTCCCTGAAAACCTATTCGAGAGACCGAATGGTATTCATCGATATCGAGGACAACGGTGCCGGCATACCTGAATCCGCATCGGCCAAGATTTTCGAACCGTTTTTCACAACCAAGGGCGTTGGCAATGGAACAGGCCTGGGTCTCTCCATCAGCTACGGCATCATCAAAGACTATGAAGGCAGGATACGCGTGGAGTCGCATGAAGGTGTCGGCTCCACGTTCACCATTCAACTCCCGGTTCTGGAAAAGGCGTAATGACAGAGAAAATCCTCCTTGTAGACGACGAAGAAGGCATTCGAAAGGTCCTGGCCATTTCCCTGGAGGACCGCGGCTATGGGGTGTTCACGGCTGAAGATGGCAAGAGCGCCCTTGAGATTTTCAAAGAACACACTCCGCCCATTGTCCTGACGGACATAAAAATGCCGGGGATGGACGGCATTGAATTGCTGAAAGAAATCATGTCCATCGGTCCTGACACGGAAGTCATCATGATCACCGGCCACGGAGACATGGAACTGGCTGTCCAGAGCCTCAAGTTCCAAGCGGCGGACTTCATTACCAAACCCATTCATGAGGATGCCCTGGAAATCGCCTTGAAAAGGGCCTCCGGAAGAATCGCCATGAGGAAACAGCTCCGGGACTATACTGAAAATCTTGAACGTCTCGTGGAGGAAAAGACCGGGCAACTGGTGGAGGCGGAACGTCTTGCCGCCATGGGGCAGACGGTCTCCGGACTGGCCCACGCCATCAAAAACGTCGCAGGAGCCCTGACAGGTGGTTCATTTGTCCTGGAAAAGGGCTTTGAATTAGGGGACGAGTCCTATCTCCGCGCAGGCTGGGAAATGGTCCGTTCCAATGTATCGAGAGTGAAGGAACTGTCCCTGGACCTGCTCAACTTCACCAAAGAGAGAAAGCCTGATTATCGACTTTGCGACCCGAACGCACCACTGCGGGATGTCTTTCAACTGTTGGATCGGGATGCACGGAAAAATGACGTTCTTCTGGATCTCGATCTGGATGAAAGCCTCCCAATGACATGGTTTGATCCCGATTCCATTCATCGCTGTCTCATGAATCTGGCTACCAATGCCGTAGATGCCTGTCTGGACTTGGATTGCTCAGCCGAGGCCGGAAGGGTTAACCTGCGGACGGTGAAAATGACCGGTTGGGCGGTCCAATACGAAGTCGTGGACAATGGATGCGGTATGGACGCCGAGACAAAGGTAAATGTATTTAATCGTTTTTTCAGCACCAAAGGGAGCAAGGGAACCGGCTTGGGCCTGATGATCACACAGAAGATCGTGAGGGAGCACGGCGGGACCGTGGAATTCAATACGGAAAAAGGGAAGGGAACCCGTTTTGTCATACGGCTGCCGAATCGCAATATGGACTCCGAAAGGGGGGAGTCTGACCTTGCTCGCCATTCGTCTCCCGACTCGTTTTCCGTGAGGCACCGACCGTGAGTTCTGTGGCTTACCGACTGGCCCATGTCCAAAGGGCAACCTCCGGTTTCATTACGGAAAATCCTACAAGCAAAAGGAGTCTGACATGATTGCGTACAAAAACATACTTTTCTGCACGGATTTTTCGGAAGATGCCAATATAGCATTTATCCATGCCTTGGACTTGGCTGAGAAGTACGCTGCCAAGCTCCATCTTCTCCATGTTCCCCACGCCTCCTACGGTTTCAGCCAAAACCTGGCCGATGACTTCGTCGCCGAAGGCTCAAAAGGCAGGGAACCATCCCACGATGACGAGGTGGAGAAAAAGGCCAAGGCGGCCCTTGAGGAGGCCTACGGCCGAAAGCTCGCGGGATTGAAATGGTATGTGCTGGCCGTGAAGCAAGGCTCACCCGATGTGGAGATCATCAGGTATGCCAAGAAAAACGATATTGATGTGATTGTTATGGGAGCCCTCGGCAAGTCCGAGTTGGACAGGATTGAACACGGAAGCACTGTGGCGAACGTCAGCAAATACGCCCACTGTCACGTTATCGCAATCCGCAATCCCTCCAAGCGTTTCACCCTGCCGGCAGAAATGTATTGAGGCCTTTTCTAATGTATCGGAGGAATCATAATGGCTAAGAGAGTCCTGGTCGTTGACGACGAAATGGATATGCGTATCTTTATCTCCACGCTCCTGGAGACGAACGGTTACAAGGCCCTGACTGCCAAAGACGGGGAAGAGGGCCTGGTGATAGCCTGCAGCGAGAAACCCTCGCTCATCATCCTTGACGTCATGATGCCAAAAGAAAGCGGCATCAACCTGTACCGCGAATTGAGGAAGCATCCCAAGCTCCAGGGAGTTCCCGTTATCATGTTATCCGCGCTTTCCAAAAAGACTTTTTTCTATTCACAAAAAATGCTCGACAAATACAAGGAAGAAGAAATTCCCGAACCCGAAGTCTACATTGAAAAACCTGCCGAACCGGAGGAACTGCTGGATGCTATCAAGACCTGCCTTGAGCCGTAGATAAAGAGACGTCTGACCGAAAAGCGTTTTCTTGACGATCATATTCTAGGGGAAAAGGGTGTGAAGCCATGATCGCCCGAGGGAAAGAAAAAGGCAAAACCCAGGTGAGCCGGAAGACAACGGATGGTGGGACGCCTGTCGAAGCGAGCTCTTCAGGAAATGGTAGCTTTCTGATAGACCTCGGCTACAGGGCTGTCCTCGATCTCCTTCCCTGTTATGTATCCATCCAGGATGCCGCCCTGCGCATCCTCTTCACCAACAGTCAGTTCGAGAAAGACTTCGGTCCGGGTGTCGGGCGCATCTGCCACGAAGTCTACAAAAAGACTGCCGAGAAGTGCCCCTTGTGCCCGGTTCAGCGTTCTTTTTCAGACCAGAGGCCACATCTCAGTGAAGAAACCGTCCGCCTTTCCAGTGGCGAATGGGCTGATCTCGCCGTATATTCTGCACCTATCACTGATATTTTCGGAAATGTGAGAGCCGTTATCGAAATGTCCGGCAACATCACCAAACTCAAGGAAAACCACAAGGAGCTGGCCTTTCTGGGGCAATCCGTGGCTGTCGTCTCTCACGATATCAAGAATATACTGGAGGGGCTCCAGGGGGGTGCCTATGTGGTCGATGAAGGCATCAAGGACGATGACATGAAGCTTGCCGGGAAAGGATGGAATGTCGTCAAACGAAACATCGCCGATATCACGGCCATCACACAGAATATTCTGTACGCATCAAAAAAGCGTTTCTCCAAATATCAGGAAATCTACCTTGAAAACCTGATAGAGGATGTGGTCAACCTGTTTGGAAAAAAGGCGGAGGACATGTCTGTCAACCTTGAGGTAAAAACGAACCCGGCTCTTCCAGGAGTCCGCGTGGATCCTCCCGGCATCCGCAGGATGCTGAACAATGTCCTGTTGAATGCCCTTGAAGCCTGCAAGGCGGATAAGGAAAATCGCTTTCACAAGGTGACGGTGCGAACTGATTTCTATGACAAAAGACACTTCATGATAGAGGTGGACGACAATGGGACAGGAATGGATGATGCCACCCGGGAAAAAATCTTCAAGGGATTCTATTCCACCAAGGGAGATGCAGGGACCGGCTTGGGCCTGCACGTGGTTGACAAGGTTGTCATGGGCCACGGGGGCCGCGTGGAAATATTGACAATGCCCTCGAAAGGGACTACATTCAGGATAATTTTACCCATGAGATAACGGGCTTGACATTCGGCCGGCCGGTGCTGATGCCGCTAATCTTGCCGCGCGGAGGGAACGATGGGAGACATGAGAAAAATAGTACTCATTGACGATAATACCGATTTCCTTTTCACCATGTCCACTTTCCTGAGTCGTAATGGATTCCAAACATTTACGGCCGAGGACGGTCAGGAGGGCCTTGCCGTCATTGAAAAAGAGCATCCCGATCTGGTGCTGCTGGATGTCATGATGGAAACGCTCTATTCGGGCTTCGAGGTGTGCAGAAAAATGCGGACCGAGCCGGCTCTCAAGGATATTCCCATCATCGGCATTTCCGGGATGGGTGATGAACTGGGCGTCAAGTTCGACAAAGAGAGGGACGGCGAATACTTCAGTCCGGACCACTTCTTTGAGAAACCCGTGGACCGGGAAAAACTCCTGGAAAAAATAGGTGAACTTCTGAAAAAATAGGCGTTCAAGCCCTCTGAGGGCAGGCCTTTTAAGAATTCCATTGAGACTGTCGAAAAGCAGAGAAAGGGCGGGGTACCTGGAACGGTGGATTATACCATTAGCGATGTGTCGCTGGAAGTCTCTCTTTCTCAGAAGACCATTAGAGATTACGAAAAATGGGGCTTCATCAAACCCGGACGGCAACCCAGGACGAACAACAGGATATACTCCGACTTCGAGATTGATCAGATACGCCAGATCAACCGCCTTCTCCACGGAGAAGGGTTCACCCTTTCCTGCCTTACAGCCCTCCTTCGGCTGGCGCCATGTTGGAATATCTTTGATTGCAGCCTGAAAGAGGATTGTCCTGCCTTCAAGTTTCATGATACCCCTTGTTACGAAGTGAGAAAGGAGAGGGAAACCCTTTGCGGCGGCATCTGTGAACGATGCGCCGTTTATATCAATCGCCACAAGAAGGGGGAAAAAGTCCTGGAACGGCCCGATCCATGATGTTTTCCGCCTCCCGCCAACCGGTATGCTGACTGAATTAATCCTTATTGCCGCCGCCCTCTATCTGCTCCTCACCCTTTGTTTCACTTATCTGGCACACCAGATTCCGCGGAGGGGTGTCACGGAACGCCCGGATTGGGGGAATGGCTCTGATACGCGGATTCCTGCAGTTGACGGTGGAGAGTTGGAGGTCTGGCGGGTTGAGCCGGATGGCCCCTCCCGGGGTGTCGTCCTGCTGGCCCACGGCTGGAGTCGCAACAGGGATCGCATGGTGGGAAGGGCCAGGATCTTCGGGCAAATGGGGTTTGCCACCGTCATGCACAGCGCCAGGGACCATGGCGGATCCAGCAGGAACCACTTCATGAATGCTTTCCGATTTGCCGAAGACATCGAGACGGTCATGGGGTGGATCGATGAGCCCGTCCTGCTTTACGGCCACTCCATAGGGGCCGCCGGAGCCGTCATCGCCGCGAGCAGAAAGACAGGCCAAATCAGGTTGCTTTTCCTGGAAGGTTGTTATGCGCGCACCCGGGAGGCCCTATACAGGCTTTACAGGAACCAAAGCCCTCTCTTGGGGCCTTTCTTCGCGCCCATGATTCTTCTCTGGATGGATCTCTTCTACCGGTTTCGGCTGGACACCGTCAGCCCGGTCAGAGTGGCTCCATCCATAGACCTTCCCGTCCTGATCATCCATGGCGAACGGGACCAGAATTTTCCACTGGATCACGCCCGGAGGCTCAGGGACAGCTTTCCCGCAGGTCGGGCCCACCTCTTCGTAGCCGGGGGTGCGGACCACAGCAGTTCCAGCCTGGCCCCCGGATTTCCCGATGCCGTCAAGGCCTTTGTGGACCGTCATATCGCCTGAGCGCCCTGATATTTCCCTTGATCTTTTCAAGGCCCGCCCTGGCGAAGGCGGACGCACCGAATCGTCTGTCAAATTCTGTCCGGTCCATAGCCAGGAACACTTCCGACGAGGGTAGGCATTCCACCCTTTCATGGGTTCCCTGGTTGAAAGGGCACACCTCCTGGCATATATCACATCCGAAAAAGCAACCTCCCATTTTATTCCCGGTCTCAACGTCGACCGGGGCTCTTTTTTCAATGGTGAGATAAGAGAGGCATTTTCCGGCATCCAGAAGAAAGGGCCTTTCAAGCGCACCGGTCGGGCATGCCTTCACGCAACGGCTGCACGTGCCACACATAGTCGCCAATGGTTCCCGTGCCGTAATGGGAAACAGGGCGGTGGTAAGCAATTCAGCCAGAAACAAATATGAACCGTGCCCTGGGCGAATCAACATGTTGTTTTTCCCGATAAATCCAATGCCCGACGCGTAAGCAAAGCCGCGCTCCAGAATAGGCGCTGAATCCACACAGATACGTGAACGTTTGCCCGGATATTCCTCGGAGAGGAGGGCCAGGAGAGGCCTTGCCCTTTCCCTGATGGTTTCATGGTAATCCGTGCTCTCGGGCCCTGTATACCTGGCGGTGGTGAATCCGTCGGAAGTGCATGGCTTCCCGGCAGGATAGGGATAGGCCAGGGAGATAACCGTTACGCAGTCTTGGAGAACATTTCCCGGATCGGACTTCAGATTCCTGTGATCCCGAAGCCATCTCATTTCCCCGTATTTGTTCGCGTCTATCCAGCGGCCGTACTCAGCAAGAAATGGCGGTGGCCCCGAGCGGCAGAAACCCACAGCGATAAACCCCATTTCACGCGCCTTCTGAGAAAAACGTTTCCGGAAAGGCATCCTTCGAACCTTGCATTCGGCACTAAATCTCATAAGGGGTCAGGCTTTCGAATCCTGTCCGCTTCACCAGGATCGTCTGCTCGAATTGGGCGGACAGGGAGCCGTCTTCGGTCACCGCCGTCCATTCGTCATCCAGAATATAGAGCTCCTTTTTCCCGAAGTTGATCATGGGTTCGACCGTGAAGACCATACCGGGAACGAGCGGAACCCCTTCTCCCCTTCGGCCGTAATGGGGAACCTGCGGAGGTTCGTGGAAATCAAGGCCGACACCGTGTCCTACAAATTCCCTGACGACCGAGCAGCCCTCTCCTTCTGCGTACTTCTGGATCGCCCATCCGATATCACCGATTGTTTTGCCGGGACCGACCTGCCTGAGCCCAATCCGAAGGCTATCCCTGGCCACCGTGACTATTTTCATCGCCTCGGCGCCGGGTTTTCCCACGAAATAGGTCTTGCTCGCGTCGGCATAGTAGCCGTTCAAAATGGAGGTGACATCCACATTGACGATGTCGCCTTCTTTTAAGACGCGATCCCCGGGAATCCCGTGGCAGATGACTTCATTAACGGAGACACAGACACTCTTCGGATATCCCCTGTAGTTGAGGGGCGCCGGTACGGCCCCGTGTTTGAGAGTATACCCGTGGACGATGGCATTGATTTCGTCCGTTATCATTCCCGGCCTGATGCGCTCTTCCACCAGATCCAGGGTGTCCACGACCAGACGGCCGGCCTCCCTGATGCCTTGCACATCTTTTTCTTCCTTCAGGCGTATCCTGTATTTCTGGGCGTACTGGCTCTTTACATCTGCAGGTTTGAAGTTCTTCCCCATTTTGTTCATACAACACCTTTTGTATTTCATCCCACTTCCGCAGAGACACGGGTCGTTTCTGCC
>CAYUCJ010000020.1:0-19180 GCA_964443285.1 uncultured Desulfobacteraceae bacterium
AGGCGCGCATTCACTTTTTGAAGCTCCTGTCGCAGGTACTGGTTGTTCAAAGCTCCCGAGGCAATGCGAACGGATTCCAACAGGGGCAGACCTCCCCTCAAGATGGTGGCCAATGTCCTTGCCAGTTTTGAGATCGAATAGTGTAAGTATACCTTTCCCAGAAAAGGAATAATCAGTTTGTACCTGTCATATCGCATCCTGGCCTCATCTGTTCTTTTGATATACAAAAAGCCTGCCACAAAAAACAGGACCATAACCAGTAGGAAAGCAATGTTGGATCTTATCCCGTTGGCAAAACTCACGAGCGCGAGGGTAATGACGGGAAGTTGTGTCCCCGCCTCGAAATAGGTTTTTGTAAATGAAGGCACGACGTATAGCAGGAGGAACAGAAGGGCAAAGATCGAGGCGCCGGTCAAGATCAGGGGGTAGACTGAGGCTGTAATCACTTTCTGTTTGATCTCTGCGACTCTTTTGAGGTAATCGATATGCCGCGAAAGGGCCAAGGGAAGGTTTGCGCTTTTCTCCCCGGCCTGGAGAGAAGCGACGTAGAGGTTGGAAAACACGTGTGCAAACTTGCCGAACGCCTCTGAAAGTGATTCTCCGGAAGCCACATCATTTCTGATTTCCTTAAGAATATCTGCCAGCTCACCCGCATCGCTTTTGGCGACTATCGCATCCAGGGCTGACATTACGGGCATTCCGGCCTTGAGAAGTACGCTGAATTCCCGGTTAAACATGAGAAAATCTTTTGTCTTGAGACGTTTTTTTCCACCCACCCATTTCAGGTAGAAAAGTCCTTTCTCGGCACGCTGGATATCCAGTACGAAATGGCCTTCCCCTTCAAGGTGTTCTCTCAGCACACCCTTATTGTCCGCTATGAGGGTTTTTTCGATGACTCGTCCTTCGGACGTGGCCAATTTACAGCGAAAAGTGGGCATCGTTAAGATCGGGCCTCGATAGGCTGTTTTCTGAAGTTCTTATGGTGGTCAAAACACATGATCAACAAAATATACATTTTTATCAACAAAATATACAAAAATATACAAAAATCTCGTGATGTTGCCATTGTTTTATCCAATTTCACATCATTTTGGTGTTACGGCTGCCTATTCCGTGGCTTTAAAAGCGATGTGTTCCAACAACGCCGTGACTCTTCACATTTTTCGTTTCCGGACACAAAAAGCGATACCTCATCGAAGTACCGCTTTCTTGTTTGCAATCGCCATGACTATTTTGATGAGGGACTCATTCAACCCAGGGGTTCTTGGGAGGCAAAGGCGGCGTGTTGTCTCCCGGGGAATAGGCCACAGGAGTGGCATAACCGCTTTCCCCTGCCCCGTTATAAGCGGTAACCGTTAGATAATACAGGGTACTGTCAGCCAGCGGGAGGCTGTCCAGCGGGTATCGGGTCGCCCCGCCCGCATCGACACTGTTGGGGTAACTCCCCTGTGACGTGCCCCAGTACACCCTGTAACCCTGCGCGCTCTGTACAGGGTTCCAAACCAGGGTTGCACCAATGGCAGGATTGACGACGACCGTCAGGAGAAAAAGGCTTCCCAGACCTACGAGATATTGGCAATTCCTTCGACGCAGTTTCGACAATTCCGGCATCCCCCCGGGTGAAAGATTCTCTCATCATCTAAAAATTCCAACACACCTTAGCGCAACACAAAGCGGAAACGATACTATAAGAAAAACATGGATTAGGCAATCATTATCTGTTGTCGGTTTAGTCCCGTTCAAGAAAACTCCCCAGCGAACCCAGGACCGAACCTTCTCCCTTGCCGCCGCCCCTCTCAGGGGCTGCCTGAAGCATTCTGCCGGCCAACCGGGAAAACGGCAGCGACTGGAGCCAGATCTTCCCGGGTCCTCTCAGAGTGGCAAGAAAAAGTCCCTCGCCACCGAAGAGAGCGGTCTTGATGCCGCCGGCCTGCTGGATATTGAACTCAACAGTGGGTTCAAAAGCTACCACGCAGCCCGTATCCACGTGCAGGACCTCACCGGGTTCAAGGCGTCGTTTCACCACAGTTCCACCGGCATGCATGAAGACCAGCCCGTCACCCTCCAGTTTCTGCATGATGAAACCTTCACCCCCGAAGAGCCCCGTCAGGATCTTTCGCTGCAGATAGATTCCAATTGACACCCCTTTGGCCGCGCAGAGGAAACTGTCTTTCTGGCAAATCAGGGTGCCTCCAACACTGGAGAGGTGCACCGGGATGATGTTGCCGGGATAGGGTGCGCCGAAAGCCACATGTGCAATTCCCTGTCCGGTGTGCGTGAAGACCGTCATGAACAGGCTCTCTCCGGTGAGCAACCGTTTTCCGGCCCCGAGCAATTTGTCCATAAATCCTCCGCCTGTGCTTCCCGCGGAGGCATCTCCGAATACCGTTTCCATTTGAACGGAACCGTCCTTGTACATCATGGCACCGGCCTCGGCCACGGCACTCTCGCCGGGGTCCAGTTCCACTTCGACAAACTGCATTTCCTTCCCGATGATCATATATGCGATTTCGTCCGCACCCCCACCCGCGGCCGGCGGGGGTCCCGGCGCAGGCGCAGTTTTGCTGTTCAACTCGCCGACCCGGGAGATGGGCAGCCATTCCGTAAACCCTTCCCGCCAGGCGTATCCGTTGGGATTCTTCAAGGCTTGAGCAACGGCTTGCTCATGATCGAAGGGTCCCGTCTGATTCCCGTCGTAGCTTAGATACCATTGTGACATAGCCCGGCCTCCTTCTATTGCTTTTCAGATCTGCGAAAGGTTGTTTCTCATGGCTGCGCTAGTCCCAGACATCCGACTCTACCGGACGGATCTCTGCCACTCTTTTCCAAAGATCTTCCCTATTCTGTCCACCTGGCTGGGATCAATTTTCAGGGCCCGGGCGATTTCCAAGTACAGTTGTTTCCTGTCTGCATTCTCGGCACTGACCAGGCTTTTCAGGTCTCTTGTCTCTTTGAGTCCCAGACCACCGATCTTCTTTATTGTCACGTAACCGTCATTTCCCTCTCCGAGAAATCCTTTCACGTAAAAGGATTTCATGTGAGCATATCGGTCTTTCATTTGCTGTTTCAATGCCCGAATGGTCGGGTTGGACACCGTCAAGGCCTCATCGGCATAGACCGTGGAGCAAACGAAAGCAAGCAGCGTTTTCTCGAGAAGGCGGCTGTCCTTGTCCGGGGCAGGCTTCTTCTTTGCCGGAGGTTCCTGGCCCCGGATGTCGTCCACGATCTTGCCCGCCACGGATTCGACTTTCTCTGCCGGGAAATAGATGTTAATGGTAACGCAGGCGAACAGCATCAGCGTAACGATGCAGCTCACCCCCCAAAATATCCTTTTTTGTTTTTTCATTTCATCCTCCGGATCAAGGTTCCCCTCCATAACCTGTCTTATTTGACAACGGGGCTGGTCTTTGATGTGGTCACACGCTTCAACCGCTTGACCATATCCTTAAAACTGACGCGATTATCAGGATTCTGGTTTATCACATTCACGCCTGAGATCAAACTCCTTTTTACCAGGTATTCCTTGCCCCCATCCTTAATGGTACCATTGATCCTGAAGACATCGTTTTCCAGCGTGGCATGGACGCCGATTTTCCGGTAGGGGAACTCTTTGAAAAGGCTCGCGAATATCCCGGCAGCGCCGATAAAAGGGCTCTGACCCCCGCCCAGTTCGGCGATATGATCTACGGCTTTTACACTTATCCTCTGGGGTATGCCTTTTTTCTTGACCGTCTCCAGGAGCAGGTCAAATCTCTGGGGTTGACCTCCAGCTATTTCGAGGCTGTTCACGTAACCTGTCAAAACCCCTTGGATTTTTCCGAACCCCGTACTGGCGGTCAGCTGCGCTAGATCCAGGTCGTGCAACCGGGCATCCAGTTTGAAGACCGGGGTGGAGGTGATCAAGCCCGATGCGCCGATATTGGAAAGCACGACGCTGCCACCAAAGACCTTTGCCTCCATCCGGCCTTTGCCGTTCATGATTCCTTTTTCAATATGAATGGAGTCCAGGCTGCCATTCAGGGTCCCCGCTACACCTTGTGTGAACAATTTTCCCAGCAGAGGCCCCAGATTGAGGGAATCCGTATTGAGGCTCGTATCGCACGAAGGCCTCATGTCGGCCCATCCGGTTGTAATCAAAGGGCCAACTCTGACCTTCCCGCCTGGAACCTCGAGGAGTATGGGAGCCGGTATGGAAAAGGTGTTCGGTCCTGCAAGCAGGGTAAGGTCCAGGGGCTGGGCAGGGAGAAGGGGGATTTTCATGGCTCGAACCGACAATTTTCCTTTGAGGGGTTTTGATGGGTCTTTCTTGTTGTAGTTTCGGTACCAGAAGGGAAGGGAAAGCTCGATGCCTTCCAACGATGCCTTATCGCTTCCAATGGAAAGGCCACCTTCGTTCCAGAAGAGACGGCCCTTCCCCGACCATTGGGATCCAATCCCTTTCAGTGTGATATCTCCTGACAGGCTCCCATCGGCGTCCATGGTGCCAAAAATTGGTTTTTCCGTCTGGAACGGATCTCTAACCAGCGTCTTAAACACAGGGGCCAGCGGCGTGTCCGGGATTTTCACGGAAACGTCAAAGCTTCTGGCCGCGCCGCTCCCTCCCAGTTCACCATCCAAGTGAAGCTGGAGGATGGACTTGAGGCCGAGCCTCAGCCCGGCCAGACGATACTGCCCCTTACTCGCATTGACAAAGCCTTTCCCTGAACAGGCGAACGGATTCTTTTTGAGATCGAAGTAAAAGCGGTCATAAAGGATCTCTCCCTTGTCCGCTCGGAGTCTTGTTTGGGCTTCAATCCTGGAAAAAGACGAAGAAATCTTTCCTTCTAATTCCGCCTTGACAGCCAGTGCTTCTCCGAGACAGGTTTTCTCCCGGTTCTGAAAGGAAAATCCTTCAAAGGCCACCTGTGCATTCAAGGCGTATCCTCCATCCCTTTTCAGTCGTGCCGCAACCTCTACACGATCGAGCCCTGACGCCTTCCAGCCCGACGGCAGCAGTTTGAGTGAAGCAAGCGCCTCGAGAAGGGTTGTTTCGCTGCCCCTTATTTTCATCACCCCGTCTTTTGGGCCAAGGTCCAGGGACGCCTCGAAATTTTTTAACAGAGAAGAATCCAAGCGGACGGCGGGCAGGTAGAGGGTCCTTTTTTTCGCATCCGCCTTGCCTTCCAGGGCCTTCAAGCTCAAATCCCGAACCACGAGTTCCCTTCCCTGGAAAACACGCTTTACCTCTGGAATACGGGCAGAAAGATTCATGATACCATAGTTCGGATAGGTGCCCGAAAAAGAAAAGGAAGCCACGAACGGGCTCACGTCCAGGCCGGTGCCCGACAACAGGATGTCCTTTGCCTTCAACGAGCCGGACACTTCGATGTCGGGAAAAGTACCCTCCGACCGAACGACCCCGGCAATATTTCCGTTGCCTCTGATGCCTGAGGAAACGAATGAAAGGTGATTCTGCTGGAAAGATGTTTGAAGATCGCCCTTCCAGGTCCATGCGCTTTCACCGTTTCGCGGCCGAAGGCCCTGAATGCTGCCGGTCAGGTTGACGGGACCAATCAGCTTCACCGGGGGCATCTTGATCCCCGGTGGAAGGAGGGAACGCAGACGATCAGGGAAAAAACTGGATTTGACAATCTTTACCAGGACCCACACCTGCAATCCAAACCCTGCGTCGAACGCACCCTCAAACCGCAGCCTGTCACCCAGGGTGATCCTCAGGGGATCGGCACGCAGCGTCTTGCTCCCAAAACGGACTTCACCTCCTGTCGCGATGCGCATGCCGGGTGGAAGGACCATTTCCCGGGCCCCCTTCTTGAAGTCAATCCGCCCGGGCACAAGTTCCGTACTGCTAAAGGAAAGGATTCTCTTCTTGACTTGATAGCGTAATCTTGTCTTTGCCTCCAGGTCTCTGATGCCGCCCATCGGGCTCTCAAAATCGGCCCCTTTCAGACTCAGGAAACCGCCGATTTCAAGATCATCAAGAGATAGCTTTTGATCCGCCTTCACGTAGACATGGGGAAGCGAAACATTCAAGCCCCGGGAGGGCCATTCGACCCGCATTCCACAGAAGAATTCAAAAGGTCGACCGGCCTTCAGGTTTGCACGGAGGTGTTCTACCTGGAACGTACGTTTGCCCAGATGCGCGGATACAAGACCCTCGTGAATTATCGCCGACTGGAACCTCACATTCCTGAAAACGAAGAACGCAAAAAGCCTTTTCAAGAAATCTCCGAGAAAAGAGGTTCTTACAGGTTTATCTTTGATTCCGGGGAGTTCAGGTTTTTCGGAGATTTGGGATGCAAACCCGGCTATCTGGATGTTTCTCACAACGAGGGTTCTTTGGCCCCACGGACCTTCGAATGAAAATTCGGCTGCAGCCGCGGGCACGTCGAGAGAAAAGCCCCGCATCTCCGGGCCGGGTCCCACATGGACGCCTTCAAGTCCCACTTTAAGCGGGTTGCGTGAATACGTCATCCGCTGGATGCTGAAAGAGGCCCCGATCGAGCCGGAGACAAATTTCTCCACAAGCGATTTTACCTTGGGGGGGTGCGTGTAGTAGTAGAGGAGGATGGAGAAGGAAAGCACTGCAAAAACCATGACAGCGACGCCGACGGCCAGAATGATTTTTGACCAGGTTTTCATTTTCCCCCTGTCAGACCTGTCGGAAACAATTGGTAACGGAGAAAAGAAGTTTCAAGCGTTATTGTAGCGAAGCAGTAACGAATTGTAAACGTCCGTTCGCCGCTTGAACCGGTTTGCCTATTGACCGATTCCTCAAGTTCAAGAGGAGAGTTCGCTTTTTGAAATTTTTTTTGGTCAAAATCTCTCAGTAAACGGGACAACCGACAGGGTTTACTTAAGAGATTGGTAATTCAATTCTTGACACTTTTGGTGTGCCCCCTTACCATCTAAAATCGACCCAAAATCAAGCTGCCTTCTCAAGAGCGGAAAAGCCGGAAACGCGACGCAGCACCTCACCTTTTGCAAAAAAAACGGACCACCGAACGGTTGTTTATGCTTGACGGGCGGTGATATCGAATCTGGTCATCTACAAGAACGTTTTTCAGGAAATGGATCTCTTGTATATTTAAGAACTTATCGAGGATTGTTCACGTATATTTTTAAGCTGTGTTCTCGTATCCGAGGAGTTTCCCATCTCCGAAAAAGGAGGGCAGCAAAATGACAAAGAGACGCTTTGTTGACCTTAGTATCAGTATTGAGGCCGATCTCCCGAGCGATCCACCTATTATGATTCCCAGGATCGATTATGTGGACCACGGGCAGGGAGCCGAACAGATGAAGGATTTTTTTCCGGGAGTAAAGAAAGACCAATTGCCAGGCGGTCTTGGCTGGGCTCTTGAGTTCTTGACCCTCACCACCCACAGTGGAACGCACCTGGACGCGCCTTATCACTACCATCCCACCATGGACAACGGAAAACCTGCGCTGACCATAGATGAAATCCCCCTGGAGTGGTGTTTCGGAGACGGTGTTCTCCTTGATTTCCGCCGAAAGGGTGATGGCGAACGTATAACGGTCGAAGATGTCGAAGAAGAGCTTGACCGGATCGCGTATAAACTCAAGCCTTTGGATATCGTCTTGATTCAAACAGGAGCTGACAAGGCATGGGGCACTGAAGGATACCTCATCAAGGGGGCCGGCATGGACCGGGAAAGCACCCTCTATCTCACCCGGAAAGGGGTGAAGGTCGTAGGCATTGACGCGTGGAGCTGGGACCGGCCTCTTCCCTTCCTGGCGGAAGAATTCAAGAAAACCGGTGACCCCAAGGTCATCTGGGAGGCCCATTTTGCGGGGATAGAGACAGGATACTGCCATATGGAAAAAATGGCGAACCTTTCCGCAATCGGGCGATCTCACGGCTTCACTGTCTGTTGTTTTCCCACCAAGATAAAGGGGGCGAGCGCGGGGTGGGTCAGGCCCGTGGCCATCGTGGAAGAGGGATGACAAGAGACACCAGATGCTCAAAGGTACCCGGATAACAAAAAGCTTCGGTGGTCTCAAGGCCTTAAACAGCGTGGACTTCGAAGTCGATGAAGGAGAAATCGTGGGGCTCATCGGCCCCAACGGCTCGGGGAAGAGCACCCTCTTCAACATTATCTCGGGCCTTGTCAGGTCTGACTCGGGTCAGGTCCTTTTCAAGGGCGCGCCCATTCAGAGACTGGCGCCTCATAGCATCGCGAATTTGGGGATAGGGCGTACCTTCCAGATCGTCCGGCCCCTCATGGACCTCACCCTCGTGCATAATGTGGCGACGGCTGTCCTCTTTGGCCGGGAACCCATAGAAAAACCTGCAGAGGCCAGGCAAAAGGCGCTCGGAATTCTAGAGTTTACCGGTCTCTCTCAAAAGGCCCATGTCCGGCCTGGGCAACTGGCCCTGGAAGATAGGAAAAGGCTTGAAATTGCCCGTGCCCTTGCCATAAAACCCGAAATCATCCTGCTCGATGAAGTCTATGCCGGCCTCAATCAAAAGGAGATCGAAGGAGCCATTGAACTGACGTTTCGGATCAGGGATGAATGGGGAATAACAATCTTTTTGATTGAACATGTGATGAAAGCAATCATGCGAACGTGCTCCCGGGTCATCGCACTCCACAATGGCGAAAAAATCGCCGACGGCGATCCGGAATCCGTGGCGAACAAGGCAGAGGTCATCAGTGCCTATCTGGGGGTCGGGTATGCTGAGCGTTAAAAACCTCACCGTCACCTACCAGGAGCTGCGCGCTCTCCAGGGTATCTCCATGGATATCTCCGAGGGAGCACTTGTGGCACTCATCGGCTCCAACGGCGCCGGCAAGACGACCTTTTTGAACACGGTCTCCGGGCTGAAACGAGCTTCAAAAGGAGACATCTCCTGGAACGGAAATCCGATCCTCGGCATGCCCCCGGATAAAATATGTCAACTGGGGGTCATTCAAGTACCGGAGGGACGAAAACTCTTCGCCCGCATGACCGTGGAAGAGAATCTTGACATGGGCGCCTACCTGCCTGGTTCCCGGGTGCACGGGAAAAAGAACAAAGAAAAGGTCTTCGGCATGTTCGGTCGACTTGCGGAGCGAAGGCGGCAGCTGGCGGGGAGCCTTTCGGGCGGGGAGCAGCAGATGGTCGCCGTGGCCAGGGCCCTGATGGCCCAGCCCAGGATGCTCATGCTTGACGAGCCTTCCCTGGGTCTTGCACCCATTGTCGCTGCGGAAATCTTCCGCACTGCTGAAAACCTGAACGCGGACGGAATGACGATCCTGCTCGTCTCCCAGGAGGTCCTGCATACCCTTACCATCGCCAATTACGCATATGTCCTTGAAACGGGATGCATCGCCCTTGAGGGAGAGGGAAGCAACCTCCTGGGCAATCCACAAATAAAGGAATCATACCTTGGATTATAGGTTCTCCAACAAGGTCAAGAAACGCAAACAAACAGCAAAAGGAGGCTAGCCATGAAAAACGTACTGAGAATGACCTTGCTATTCACCATTATCCTGTCCATTGCTTTTCTCACCGGGCACCCGAATAGCCTACGAGCCGCCGATGAACCCATTGTCATAGGCGGTTCCCTCCCCCTTACGGGAAAATTCGCCGACACCGCGAAGTGGATCAAACGAGGAATGGCGTTCTGGGCCGATGAAATGAACGCCAAAGGGGGACTGCTCGGGCGAAAGGTGGTCTTCAAGATCTACGACGATGAATCAAGTGCAGGTAAAGCCGTCACCTTCGCTGAAAAGGCAATTACGGTAGACAAGGTGGACCTCCTGTTTGGAGGTTACCCGGGAACGGCGGCGCGTGCGGTGATGCCCTTGGCGGAAAAATATAAATACGTCTACGTCTCCATGGGCGGCCACATGAAGAGCTTTCAGCAGGGCTACACCTATTCCTTCGGCGGCCCGCCCCTCATGGGAGAATGGTGGTATGAGGGTTTCTACCAGTGGCTCAAGACCGTGCCTTCCGACCAGCGTCCCAAACGGGCGGCGGTTTACACCATGAACAACCCTATCGGCGCGTCTCTTATGGATTCCATCTACAGGATGAGTAAGGACCTCGGCATCAAACTTGTGATAAACGAGAAATACAATCTTCCCCTGCCCGATGCTACCCCGCTTATCGTGAAAGCAAAGCAGATGAAATGTGATCTCCTCTTTTCAAACGGCTTTTTTGCGGACGGCGTGATGACGATGAGGGCTGCCAAGGCCCTCAATTACAATCCCAAGGCCATCGTCCAGGGAGTGGGGTCCGTTATCCCCGCATGGATCAAGGAACTGGGCAAAGACGGTAATTACGTGTTTTCTGGGACCTCCCTTCATAACAAGCTGCGCTATCCCGGCAACGACAAACTCAATGCCTACGTAAAAAAGAAATACAATCTGCCCGGGTATCCGGTCTATTTCGGTTTCGGGTATGCGTGGATGCAGACCCTCTCTCAGGGGGTGGAGGGCACCACGAGTCTGAACCAGACAAAGATCCGCGACTGGCTCAAATCCCACACGGTCCACACTATCTGCGGGCCTATGAGCTTTGATAAACGAGGACTTCCCAGCCCCATTAACTTCTGTACCCAGGTCATCGACGGAAAAGTGGAACTCATCTGGCCCAAGGAAGTGCGAACCGCCGAGCCGGTGTATCCCAAACCGCCGTGGAAATAGTTACAAAACAGAGCCAGTTTCAAAACGTTCAATTTTGTTCGAGGTCAAGAAAGGCGAAAATTTTAACCACAGGAATATATTGAATATTTCGAGGATTAAAATTCGAGCCTGACGCAGATATCGGGCAAAAGGGGGCGTTTTGAAATTGGCTCAACAGGGTGGGGGTAATCCCTCACCCCGATAACATCAGTCTCTCATTTGAATCGTGAATACTACTCTTGTCCTGCAGTCCCTGATCAGCGGCATCATGATGGGATCGGTCTATGCCCTTCTGGGGGTGGGATTTTCCCTCACCTGGGGAGTTATGAAGGTGATCAATATATCGCACGCCACCTTCGGGCTCCTGGGGGCGTTTCTCGCCTACACCCTGCTGCAATACTGGGGTCTGGATCCGATCCTTTCCCTGGCCATCACCGTGCCTGCGCTTTTTGTCTGCGCGTGCTTCATATATCGTGTCCTGATCTCTCCCATCATGCGGTCAAAGGACGTTGTCGTTTCTTCCATGATCCTGACATTCGGTATGGCGATCATCCTTGAGAACCTCATGCTGCTTATCTGGAGCCCGGATCCCAGGCTCATGACTACTTCCTATACCAGCAAGGTCCTCATCATCGGGCAGCTCTACTTCCAATATCCCAAACTGGCCGGCTTTCTCATGTCGGCGGCAGGGATCCTGGTCATCTATCTCTTTCTGAAAAAGACCTACACGGGCAAGGCGGTGCGGGCCGCCTGGCAGCAGCCCGATGCGGCCCAGCTCTACGGTGTGAATCTCGGCCGCATCAGCATGATCACCTTCGGGCTGGCCGTATCATCCGCGGGAGCAGGCGGGATCGCCATGGCCTTTCTCTATTCCTTTGAGCCTCACACCCACAACCTCTGGTTGATCTATCTCTTTCTGGTCGTCATTGTGGGTGGTGTAGGCAATGTCCTCGGCACGGCAGCCGGCGGGCTCATCGTTGGCGTTATTACCGGCCTGTCGCTCGCGTTTCTCCCTTACCAATGGGTCAATCTCCTGACCTTCGGGCTCCTGATGATCATCCTTATCATCAAGCCCCAGGGGCTATTCAAGGGGGAAGTCTAGTCATGCCGCAATCACGGATTTCGGTTCTGGTTCTCCCGGTCGTGCTGGCAGCCCTCGCCCTGTTCCCGTGGCTCAACCCGCCAATATATTTTGTCTCACTGCTTTTCGTGGTTTTTATGTACGTTGTCCTGGCCACCTCGTGGAACATTATCGGCGGCTTTGCCGGGTATCTTTCTTTCGGTCATGTGGCCTTTTTCGGCATCGGTGCCTATGCAACGGGACTGATGATGAAGGGGTTTCACCTCTCCCCTCTCGGCACGATCCTTTCCTGTATCCCGGCTGGAATCATTGCAGGCCTTATTGCGGTCATCATCGGCTACCCGTGCCTGCGGCTGAGGGGTCCTTATTTTGCTGTGATTACCTTTTGTTTCGCCTTTGTTGTGGACCTGGGAATCAAGAACCTGGATGTGGTGGGCGGCCCGGAAGGACTCTGGCTCAAATCCATGAACCTCCCCATCGGCATCACCCGCTCCATCCTGTTTGAAGCGATGATGGCCATCATGATCTGCTCTGTCGCGTTCGCCGTCTGGATGTCCCACGCCAGGTTTGGAGCCGGATTAAGAGCCATAAAGGAAGATGAGGAGGTGGCGGAAACCATCTGCATAAACGCCTCGAAACTCAAGATCAAGGCCTTTGCGGTTTCCGCCTTTTTCCCAGGCATGGCCGGCGGAATCTACGCCTATTATCTTACCTATATTCATCCTGACATCGTCTTTGACGTCAATATTTCCATACTCATCGTGCTCATGGCCCTTTTCGGCGGGGGGGGAACGTGGGTGGGCCCTATCGTAGGCGCCGTAGTTCTGACCTTAGTCAACGAAGGCCTTTCCACATTCGTGAGAGCGGAGCTGGCACGAATCATCTACGGATGTCTCTTCATAGTGGTTATTACCTTTATGCCGAACGGCATTATGGAATTCTTCAGGAGAAAAGGAAAAACCGAAAAACTTTGATAGCAAAGGAGGTTGGAAGGAAATGCGAAAAGAATTGAAGAACAAAGTTGTAATTACCGCAGCAGTCACGGGTGCCATTCACACACCCACCATGTCCCCTTATCTGCCTATCACCCCAAAGCAGCTTATCGATGAAATTCTCGCGGTTCATGATGCAGGAGGAACGGTCGCCCATCTCCACGTGAGAGATCCGGAGACCGGCATCCCCAATGCGGATCAGGAGATCTTTACGGAGATAGCAACCGAGGTCAAAAAACACTGCGATATCATTCTCTGCACCACGACCGGGGGCAGGCTTGGAGAAACGGTTGAAAAGCGGGTGCAGGTCGTCTCGACCCTGCGGCCGGAACTGGCTTCCCTCAACGCCGGATCCCTCAACTTCGCTCTTTTTCATGTCAAGGACAAGTTTAAGGGCTGGAAATATGACTGGGAAAAGCCCTATCTCGAATTGACGGAAGACTTTATCTTCCCGAACACCTTCAAGACCATGCGCCAATTTCTGGAGAGCTTCAACAAGTCGAATACCAAGCCGGAACTCGAGATCTATGACGTGGGCATGATTAATAACGTGGCCTTTGCCATCCGGCAGGGGTGGGTAAAGAAGCCCGTATACCTCCAGTTCGTCCTGGGGATACTGGGAGGCATGCCGGCTACTCCACAAAACCTGGTCTTCATGGTTGATACGGCCGGGAGGGCCATTGGAGATTTTGAGTTCTCGGTCTGCGCGGCCGGCAGACACCAGGTTTCCATGTGCGCCCAGTCTTTTCTCCTGGGCGGCAACGCGCGCGTGGGACTGGAAGATAACCTGTACCTGTCAAAAGGAGTGCTGGCCAAGAGCAATGCCGAGCAGGTAAAGAAGATTATCCGCATCGCGTGTGAATTGGACCTGGAACCGGCCACGCCGGAAGAAGGAAGGAAGATACTCGGGCTCAAGGGACTTGACCAGGTCAATTTTTGATAAGACGCCCAAAGGGAAGGAGGATATTATGGTGCAGAACCCTATTGTCGATTTCCAGGTTGACCCTGCAGATATTGAGTTCATCGGCGAAGGACTCCAACGACCGGAATGCATCCTCGCAGAACGGAACGGGACCTTGTGGTCGGCTGACGCGCGGGGCGGAGTTGTCAGGATCTCGCCCGACGGAAGCCAGGAGATTATCACCCAGGCTTTTGAATCCGCCTTTGAAAGGGCCGCCGATGAAGAGACCCGTTTTACCGAAGGCACCTTGCCGAACGGTCTCGCGTTTGCTGAAAACGGCGAAATCCTCATTTCAAATTTCGGGACCGACGTCCTGGAAGTGATGAGCCGTGACGGCCGAACCAGGCTCCTTTACGACAATATCGACGGGGAGGCCATCGGGAAGGTGAATTTCGTCTTGCGTGACAGCAGGAACCGTATCTGGCTCACCATTTCAACCCGCATCAAAAACTGGATGAAGGCCATGAGCCCCAATGTCTCGGACGGCTATATCGCCCTGGTGGACGAAAAGGGGATCAGGATGGTGGCCGACGGGTTCAGGTTCACCAACGAGATTCGCTTGGATGCCAGGGAAGAATACCTGTATATCGTGGAAACCTGCGGGCAATGCATATCCCGCATGCGGGTCAAACCGGACGGCTCACTCACCAATCGAGAAGTATTCGGTCCTTCCAAGCTCGGAAGATACGGGTTTCCTGACGGGATCACCTTTGACGCATACGGAAACCTCTGGGGGACCCTCGTAATGGCCGACCAGATCTATGCGCTCACCCCTGAGGGCGACTTTCACGTTATCCTCGACGACACCGTTGAAGAGACAGGAATCGCCCTTGAAGAGGCGTTCAGGGAGGACCGCCTCACCCCCGAGATCATGCTGTCGGCCGGCGGCGCCATAGCCCAATGGTTCGCGAGTGTGACATTCGGCGGGCCAGATCTGAAGACCGCCTATATCGGGAGCCTGAAAGGGTCCCGCATTCCCCACTTCCGCTCCCCGGTCGCGGGCCTCCCCATGGTCCACTGGAAATAGGCCTCTGACGAAAGCTGCGCGGCCGGCCGCATGTAAAGAGAGCGGATTTTGAAAAAGGAATCCTGTTGCATCTTCGATGAAAAAAATCCCATTGACAGTGAAGCCGCCAGTTGGATATACATGGACTTAGTGCCCGCGCATCCTGGTTGGAATTTCACCCGGGCTGTTGCTCCATTCCTGAAAATGGGGTGCCCGGGACACTTCTGAATCATCAGGATAAATTCGGTTGTCCCGGAAAACGGAAACTTCAAACAGCTCCACGGCCCAAATCCCTGTCTCAAAAATCAAGGGTGATTTCGGAATCAAGGCATGCCAGAGAACGGACATCTCCTCCAGATCGAGGAATTGAAGACCCAGTTTTTCACCTTCGAAGGAGTGGTGAAGGCGGTGGACGATGTGTCTTTTCACCTGGACAGGGGGGAGGTTCTGGGCCTGGTGGGGGAATCCGGATGTGGAAAAAGCGTCACGGCCCAGTCCGTCTTGAAGCTCATTCCCGTTCCCCCGGGAAAGATCGTCCACGGAAAGATCCTCTTTGACGGAACGGACATCGTGGGTCTCAACATGGGCCGAATGCGTGCCATCAGGGGAAATCGCATTTCCATGATCTTCCAGGAACCCATGACCTCTTTAAACCCCGTCTACACCATCGGGAACCAGATCTCCGAGATGTTCATGCTCCACAAGGGGCTCTCAAAGCATGAAAGCCTGAACCGATCCATCGAAATGCTCAGGAAGGTCCAGATCCCGGCACCGGAAAAGAGGGTAAGCGAGTACCCCCATCAGCTCTCAGGGGGAATGCGCCAGCGGGCCATGATCGCCATGGCCCTGGCCTGCAACCCGGAGATCCTCATCGCGGATGAACCCACCACCGCCCTGGACGTGACCATCCAGGCCCAGATCCTCGAACTCATGATACAGCTGAAGGAAGACTATGATACGGCCATCATAATGATCACCCACGACCTGGGGGTCATTGCGGAAATCGCCAAAAGGGTGGTGGTGATGTATGCCGGTAAGATCGTCGAAGAAGGATCCACCCTCGCCATCTTTGATGACCCCAAACATCCCTATACCCGGGGGCTTTTGAAATCCATCCCCAAGCTGGGGGAACGCTCTGTCCATGGAAGGGATCGTCTAAAAGAGATACCGGGCGTGGTGCCCAGCCTCTTGAATCTGCCCACCGGCTGCACCTTTTGTCCCCGGTGCCCGGAAGCCTTTGACACCTGCAAGGCGCAAATCCCGGGACTCGTGGACCTGGGAGAGAACCACCGGGCGCGTTGTTTTCGTTACGGAAGTGCATGACACAGGAGAAGTTTTTTGGAAACCCTCTTAAATGTGGAAGACCTCAAGGTCCACTTTCCCATCAGGAAGGGGATCTTTGCCAGGACCACCGGCTACGTCTATGCAGTGGACGGGGTTTCCTTTGCCTTATCCAAGGGGGAGACCATCGGGCTGGTGGGGGAGAGCGGTTGCGGCAAGACCACCACGGGTCTGGCCATCCTGAGACTCATCGAGCCGACGGCCGGTACGGTGTCCTTCAAGGGTGACGATCTCCTGGGGTTTACCAAATCCAAAATGAGGTCTTTGAAGAAAGAGATCCAGTTCATCTTTCAGGATCCCTACTCTTCCCTGAACCCGAGGATGACGGTCAACCAGATCCTGGGAGACCCCATGGAGATCCACGGGGTGTATAAAGGAAGTGAAAGGGGTGAGCGCATCGCCTATCTCCTTGAAAAGGTGGGACTCACACCGGAGCAGGGAAGACGTTATCCCCACGAGTTCAGCGGGGGGCAGCGGCAGCGCATCGGTATAGCAAGGGCCCTGGCCCTGAACCCGATGATCATCATCGGTGACGAGCCTGTTTCGGCCCTGGATGTCTCCATCCAGGCGCAGATCATCAACCTCCTGATCGATCTTCAGGAGGAATTCAACCATTCCTATATCATCATTGCCCACGACCTGGCGGTGGTGGAACACCTCTGCGACCGGATCGTGGTCATGTATCTGGGGAAGATTGTCGAGAGCGCCCCCTATCAAGATCTCTACACGAACCCGAAGCACCCGTACACCCGGGCGCTGCTCTCCGCCATCCCCATCACCAATCCGAAGCAGGCCAAGAACCGAATCATTTTGGAGGGGGACGTACCGAGTCCCATCAATCCACCTGCCGGGTGCTCGTTTCATCCCAGGTGTGGACAGCGATTTGAGGGGTGTGACAGAATAGCACCTGAACTGAAGATCCTTGAGGGCCATCACCAGGTGGCATGCCATCTGTTTTGATGAAAGCGTTTTTCATAATCTCCATAAACGAAGGGAGGTGAGGGTTCGGCCTTTTGTTGCACATGCATCATTCATCTGTTCCAAAACACAACCTACTAACTGAAAGAAAGAGAGGAGGAATACATTATGAAAACATTTTTTCGTTCACTGTTGAGCGTGGCCATTGTTCTGACGCTTTTGGGTCTTGCGGGTCAGGCTTTTGCAGCCTCGTCCATCGTGGTGGCTCAGGACACGCCCCCGAGGATGATGAATCCCCACGGGGATGATTCCGATGCGGGACTTCAGTACATGGCGAATTTCTTTGACGGGCTTCTCCAGCGCAAGGGCCCCAACGGGACCCTCGCCCCTGCACTGGCCGTCAAATATGACCACCCGGACCTGCTGACCTGGCGGTTTTACCTCCGAAAAGGGGTCAAATTCCACAACGGCAATACCTTTGATGCCAAGGATGTCAAGTTCACCTTTGAGAGGCTCTCCAACCCGGAGGTCTCTGAATTCATCAACACGGGCAAGTCCATTGCCTCCATCGATATCATCGACGACTACACCGTGGCCATCAAGACCAAGGAACCTATCCCGTGGTTCGCCAACAACATGCACCAGATCTTCATCATGGACAAGGAGTCCACCGAGTCCAGGGACCCCGGAGATGTCAATGTCAGGCCCATAGGCACCGGCGCCTACAAGTTCGTGGAGTGGGTCAAGGGATCCTATATTCGAATGGAAGCCAATGAGGATTACTGGGAAGGCGCGCCGCCCATCAAGAAGGTGGAGATCCGGCCCATCAAGGAATCCTCCACCCGTTTTGCCGCCCTGGTCTCCGGCCAGGTGGACATTGTGACCGGCGTACCGGTAGAGCTGTACCAGAAAATCCTGAGCAACCCGAAGCTTGAGGTGGTGAGCAGGCCGGCCAGGCGCTCCATCTTCCTGGCATTGGGCAACAAACCCGGAACTCCCGAGGCCGACATCAGGGTTCGCAAAGCCATGTACATGGCCATCAACGAAAACGAGATTATCAAGAAGATCATGCGCGGCCATGCTGCTCCCGCGTCCCAGATACCTGATGTGCCGACCATCGGCTACAACGCAAGCATCACCCGGCTTCCCTACAACCCGCAGATGGCCAAAAAGCTCCTGAAAGAGGCCGGGTACGGAAACGGCTTCGACATCACCCTTACAGGCCCCAATGACCGCTATGTCCAGGACGCCAAAATCGCCGAAGCGGTGGCCAGATACCTTGCTAAGGTGGGAATCCGGGTCAAGTTGGACGTGAAACCGAAATCCATCTTCTTTCCGGAAGTCACCTCCGGCAAACTGGACTTCTACCTCATCGGCTGGTTCGACGGGACGTTTGACATGGGACGCACCTATTTCAAACTTGCTCACACCCGCAACAAGGAGACCGGCCTGGGCACATTCAACGGGACCGCCTACAGCGACGCGAACTTAGACAAACTTCTGGAATCAACGGCCGATATGGTCAACCCTATGGAGCGCATGAAAACGCTCCAGGAACTGAACAAGATGGCCATGGTGGACAAGATCGTGTGGATTCCGTTGCACTACCAGGAAGATCTCTATGCTACCCAGAAGGGAAAGGGCATCAAGTTCAGCCCGCGTCCCGACCGCTGGATGGTGTATAAGGAAATTTCCAAGTAAACATGCAAGATTAGGCAGAAGCGTCAGGACCGCATTTCCGCGGTCCTGACACCGGGTTGCTATGGTCACCTATATCGCAAGAAGACTGTTTCAAGGAATAATCGTTATCCTGACGGTATCCCTGATCTGTTTTGCCATCTTCAGATTCATGGGGGACCCGGTCATCACCATGGCCGGTCGCTATGCGACCTTCAATGAAATAGAAGAAGTTCGACACTCCCTGGGTCTTGACAAGCCCATGTACGTTCAATACGGCCGGTTCCTCTGGAATGCCGCCCATGGGAATTTCGGGAAGTCCTATGTGAGCCGTGTGCCCGCCCTCGGGCTCATCCTGGAGCGGTTTCCCGCCACTTTTGAACTGGCTTCGGTGGCCCTCTGCCTTTCCTTCATAATGGGAGTCTTCCTGGGCGTGCTGGTGGCGTTGAAGCCTTATGCCTTTCGAAACCGCTTGATCATGGCCGGGTCGTTGGGAGGGATCTCCATCCCCACGTTTCTGATGGGCATTCTCCTCATCATGGTCTTTGCGGTCTTTCTCGGCATCCTGCCGCCCTA
>CAYUCJ010000021.1:0-19049 GCA_964443285.1 uncultured Desulfobacteraceae bacterium
TCACGGAGCTTCCGCTCGATAGTCCGGACCAGATCATCCCGCCCCTGTTCTATCAGGAAGGGAATGAGCTCCTTGTAGAAGGGTTCCCGGTGTCTTATGGTGATCTTGAACCCTTCGAACATCTCGGGGGTCACATCGTTTTCAACAAAGGCCCGTGTCTTGTGGAGCACCCCCAGGGCGACCAGGCCCGTCATGGTACGCACGCATTTCTCGCACTTCCCGCAATTCAACCGGTCTTCCACGTTGGCCAGGCACACGCGGAAATTCTGAAAGGCGGCATCCCATTCAGTGACGATTCTGAGCTTGTCCATCCTGTTCAGGGACAGATCCCGGTGGTTGATCCTCAGGTCGAAGCTGGAGTATGCCGGATCGAGGAGGGGGTGGGAGCCGCAGGGCACCAGGTTGTAAAGATCGTAGGAGGAAGCGATGTAGAGCAGATCCAGCCTCGGGGCAAAGGCATGCCCCACAGCGGCGAGAACCGCCCCGAAGAATTTGCCCAGCCACAGCTCACGTTCGTCGCACAGGTGACGGATGTTGGTGTAGACGGGGATGATGGAACACCCCGCATCTTGGGCTATCGTGGACATGGAGCCAAAGGCCCGATCGAACACGTGGTATTTCATGCCCCTTTCCATGACGCCGCCGATATCAAAACCGTGAACGAAGAGACAATCCCTGACCAATCCCGGGTGACCCTCGGGGTAGCGCGCGGTGTTCAATCTGAGTGCCGCGAGGGAGTCCATCCCTCCCGAGAGGAAGAGCCCGGCGTGCCCGGTCTTCCGGCGGGGAGGGACCCGCTTGAGGGTTTCGGCCTCTATGTCCAGGGGGCGGTATTTTCCGTCCGACCATTTTTCCATCAGGGCCATGACCGTTTGAAGACCTTCCTTGAGGCCGGGGCAGATCTCCGAATCCATGGCAATCCTTTTTTCGCCGAAATGCATGGCCGGGACGATACAGCCCACCAGAAAGGCATGGGGGTTGGCGGCAAGGTCCATACCGAAGACTTCGGTGGTCTCAATGAAAATTTCCCGGTCCGGCTCATTGCACTCTTCCCACTTCACGGCAGCCGAAACACGTGCCCGTTTTCCGTCACCCTTCCAATCAAGACCTATGATGCGCATGCCTTATCCCTATTTCCGAACTCCGCGGCGAATTCCACGATACGGCCTGCGATATCCAGGCCTGTGGCGGCTTCCAACCCTTTGAATCCCGGAGAGTAATTGACCTCAATCACCAGGGTACGGCCTTCACGGTCCACAACCAGGTCTACTCCTGCGATATCCAGCCCGAGAGCGGCCGAAGCTTTCCTTGCAACCTCTCGTTGCAAAGGAGAAATGTCAACGGCCCGGCTATGACCGGACAGGTGAAAATTGGCCCGGAAATCTCCCGGTTCAGGCTTCAGCTCCATACACCCCACTATCTCGTTCCCAATGACCAGCACCCGGATGTCCCCTCTCCCCTCCGGCGGAATAAAGCGCTGGATCAGCAGTCCCTTGGACCTGTCCAGATGATGGCGTGCAATCTCCTTCGCTTGATGATCTGATCCCATGAGAAGCACCCCCTCGCCCTGGCGTCCGCTGATCTGTTTCACGATCACAGGAACCCCCCCAAGCCCCGCAACGGCCTCACGGATGCCTTCCGGCGTGTTGACCAGGAAGGTGTCCGGGACAGGGAGCCCAGCCCTTGAGATGGCCTGAAGTGTCAGGAACTGGTGACGGCTCAGGAGAATGGCATCGAGGGAGTTGACCATTGGGAAGCCCATGAGGGCAAGATGCCTTATAAGTGCCAGGCTGGACTCCCCCACGGTGGCCCCCTGCCTCGGGAGGATGACTTCCGGCAGCGAATCGATTCCCATGCCCTTCAACCCGAGTTTCCCTCTGCTGATTTCGGGGTGAACCCGGTAGGGGTGAATCAGGGTGAGGTCATGACCCTTTTCCAGGGCCGCCTCCAATAGACGCTTGTTGGGATGATAGGTCCGGCCTTTTACGGTGACAATCCCCATTCTCATTGTCAAAGTCACTCCTCAATCATCCATTCCGGGATCCATATCCCGATCTCTTTTCCCACGCGTTCGCTGTAGTAGACGGCAACCTTCCTGGTGCGATTTCGGAGGGCTATTTTCTGGGTTGCCAGGTTGTCTTCGCCGATGACGGAGAATAGCTTCCGACCATCCACCCTTGCCGTAAGGCCTTCCAGGATCCTGGTGCCCACGCCCATCCCCCGGTATTCGGGCCTGACCGAGGTATAGCCGCGTTCCAGGTATTGGCTCAGATCGAACCCGGTCTGTCCACTGACCGCGTCGATATACTCCTGCCTGGGGACCTTCAGGCTGGAGTTGGCCACGATCACGCCCTCCTCCATGACATAACCGATCAGATACGCGCGCTCGAGATTGTACCGCACCCATTGGTCCTTTACGGAACCTCCGGCTTTCACCATCCGGCAGATCTCGTCGAGATATCCCGGCGGCAGGTCCCGGGGAGGTACGAAGTGAAAGGTCATGCCTTCACCCAGGGTCCAGACGGAACACCCGTCATCCCGAACCCGCCAACGGGCTGTCATCCCGGCACCGTGACGGTTGAGATAGAGGAGGAGATGAACAGGGTCCAGAAGGACGGCGCTCAGCGGGCGGCCGGGCAGTGGGGTGACATTGGCGTAAGGCATGGGTAGGTCTGCATCATTTAGAGGGCTCCCATCAAAAGGCGAATCGGAGGGCCTGGTTGGAATGGGGAAATGGGCTATGTTCGGGTTGGACGCTACAAAGTGCAGAAAGCCTTCAAGCGCCTTTTTCAAGGGTCCGGGCTCCAGTTCGATCTGGTTCCATATCCCCGCCTTGGCCGCATTCCAGAGGGTCGAGGTGAACGAGGCAGAGGCATCAACCCTTTCTGAAACATGCCATCTGATGAGTCTGACGCCTGCCCGGTAGAGGGGTTCCATCCCTTCTGGCAAGGAAGGGGAAGTCGATCGTGAGGAGAGTGCGAGGCAAAAGGGAGAGTCATCGGCGTAAGGCGGCCCTAAAGGAATCCCGCGCCCGGCAAGGAGGGAAAGATCATCGGCACAGAGAAAACCTTTCGCCCCATAGTGCTTGGCCTGTTCCGGCAACAGGGGGGGCAGGGGGCCCCTGTCAGTGGTTTCGCTTCCAGTGACGGACAACCGTTCATGGGGGAGAACCAGCCCGGGTGTCAGATAGTCATCCAGGGGCATGGTGCTGAAATCAGGGTCTCCGGCGAGCCTGGAGGGGACCTGTCCACCCAGGCGGGCGATCAGGTCCACAAGGGAATGTCCGGGGTTTTTAGGGAGAAGGCTGTCCACATATTCAGCGGCCCTGCCAAGCCACAGGGAATCTCCGGTGAGTGCAAGGTGAAGCGAGGGCCGCTGCATTCTGGCGAATCGCGCCATGGTAAGAGCGGCAAGGAGCTGATCCGGCCCTGACAGAAAAAAGACAAGGCAGCCGGGGGCGCTCTGTTCGATTTTCGCCATCAGACCTTCCCGGCACAAGGAGAGGAAGGGATTGGACGCTTCGTTCCCGGCAAAGGATTTCACATCATCCCAACCCGTTACCGAAGGAGCGAAAAACCGGCCCCAGCGGACGGATGAGGGGAAATGGGCAAGGGAGACCAACTTCAGGAGATCCTCGACCTCCTTCATGGCCGTCACGAGGATTTCCGGCCGGTGAAAATCGTCTGTTCGCATCGAGGCGAGGACGTTGTCCACCCCAACTATTCTGCGATCCCATTCTCCTCTGTTCGAAAAGAGGTCTTTCAGGAGAGAAACGGATTCAGAAGGGGCCTCGTCATAATCACCCCGCTTCCGCCTTTCCGCGATGCTCTCCAGATACCCTGCAAGCCGGTCGCTTTCAAGACAAAAACGGAGGTAAAAGTCCAGGTTGGCGTCGTAAACATCAACGGATACTTGTGGTCCACGGAGAAGGTCAGCGGCCATGGCCGGACCCCACGGCGGCATGGTTGGACTGGCCATGGGAGGGTGGACCAGGAGTATGTGAATGGGTTTTGATGGGCCCATGGGGAAAAGAATAGGAGCATCAGACAGATGTGTCAAACAGTTTCAACATTCCCATTCCATCATCCGAAAGCTCCTCAAACCGGCCCTGATCCACCATCAAAGTATCATCTCCCCGCCAAGCGGGATCTCAGGAGCCGCGTTGCCTTCGATCGTTCCTCCTTGCGACGTCTTGTTTATACGACTCAATCGTCTTTCCTCGGCGCCCCCGCTCAAAGTCCGGGATCTTCAACTTGCTGGTGAGCAGGAATGTCACCAAATCACCAAGTGAAATGCATGATGCACAAATTAGACGGTGGATTTGGGACCGGAATTGTCGCTTCACAAGAAATCGCGAATGTGCTATCAAGATACTCAATATTTATGATAAGATGGACATCATTCGGCGGGGGACCTGCCCCGACCTGCACCGCAGAACGGAGGAGCGTCTTGGGAGCGTTTCCATGCTGAGGCTTTTGCTGAATTACTTAGCCTTTACCGTGATTCTGATCATATACGGCACTGAGGTTGGCCCTTTCATTAAAGACGTGGGGTACGTGGAGATCTCTACGGTTTCCATCGTGCCTGTCCTCCTGGTCCTTCCGTTCAGGGCCTATGCCTTTAAGAAGACATGCCGGTCACTGGGCGACTCTTCATTCACCGAGAGACCTGTCTATGGTCTCCCCTGGCGGGAATTGAAGACCGACTTTTTCACCTGGCTGATCGCGGGGCTGCTTATGGCCTTACTCTACACCATCCATTTCAAGGCGCCTTTTCTCACAGAGGCGAAGATCCTTCTGGGTTGCCTGAGTTTCGGACTTTTCGGCGGGACGGTGAACTACCTTTACATGGAAAGAAGAGTCATCGGTTTTCTGAAAGGCCAGAAACAGAAGGCGCCGCAGGAGATCAAACGTTCCTGGAGTGTGAGCAGCAAAATGCTCTTTTTCACGGTAACACTGCTTTCCTTCATGACATTGACCATCCTCGCGATGGTCTTTATGGATGTAGATTTTCTCCTCTCGCACCGGCACCTCTCCGGACCTGAGATCTATTCGGGCGTCTTTAAAGATATATTTTTTGCCTTCGCGGTTCTTCTTGGGCTGGGCCTGATTATTTTGAGGCTCTATGCCCGGAATCTCAAACAAACCCTTGACATTCAAGTGGAGGCTCTGGAGGGCATTGAAAAGGGCAATCTGAATATCCAGGTACCGGTCGTGAGCAACGATGAATTCGGCCAGATCGCCGTCAAGACCAATGAGATGATCAGAGGATTGAAGGAGAGGGCCATCTGCAGATCCGCTTTCGGAAAATATGTGGCGCCGGAGGTCAGCGAGAAGATCCTGAGTGGTGAAATCAGCCTGGAAGGTGAAATGAATGACGTGTCCATACTTTTTTGTGACATCAGGGGGTTTACGACGTTCGCAGAGCGGAAAGAACCAAAAGAGGTGGTCGGTTTTCTGAACAGCTACTTCTCAGAGATGGAGCAGGTGGTCAAGCAATACAACGGCATTGTGCTGCAGTACATCGGGGATGAAATAGAGGCGGTCTTCGGTGCACCGATCCACGAACCCGACCACCCCGAAAAAGCGGTCATGGCGGCCATTGAAATGAGAGAACGTCTTGGGAGCCTGAACGAGAGGCGGGAACACGAGGGTGAAGAACCCATGACCCACGGCATAGGGATTCATACAGGTGGTGTACTTGCAGGCAGCATAGGAAGCCCGGAACGTCTGACCTATTCCATGGTAGGTGACGTGGTGAACACCGCGTCAAGATTGCAGGCTTTGAACAAGACTTTCGGAACGGACATCCTCATCAGTGAAGCGACCAGAACAAGACTTCCGGAAAACAGGTTTGAAGTGGTAAGTTTGGGTGAGCACCCCATCAAGGGAAAGCGCGAGAGGATGGAGATCTTCAAAATCATTCAACCCTAAGAATGCAGTCAGGCGTAAGGATCTTCCTGGATAACCGACAAGTTCCAAAAAAGGAGGGTAGGGTCATGAGACGATCGAGGAGCATGCGAGAGAATCGCTTCATTCTCATTTTGATAGCTGTTTTTCTCCTGTCGATCTGCCCCTTTAACGCGACGTCATTTGAAAAAACATTCAAGAATTCCCTGGGGATGGAGTTCGTTCTGGTCCCGGCCGGGACTTTCACGATGGGAAGCCCCCCCACGGAGCGCTTCCGTGACAAGGAAGAAACGCAACATCCGGTTACGATCAGTCGCTCTTTTTACATGCAGGTCACCGAGGTGACCCTGGAGCAGTGGTGGGCCTTGATGGGCAGAAAGCTGATCGACCCCAGAAAAGGTCCGGGTAATTTGCCGGTCACCAGGGTCTCATGGTATGACAGCCAGGATTTTATCAGGGCTTTGAATGAAAAAAATGAAGGCACCTACAGGCTGCCTACTGAAGCGGAATGGGAATATGCCGCCCGGGCCGGAACGACCACCGCCTACAGCTGGGGGGATGCTATCGATTGTACCAGGGCCATGTACGCCAACAACAGATTGAAGTCCCCGCAATGTATTGAAGATGTGAAGGCAAAGGGACTCGAACCCGATGGTCCTGCCCCTGTGAAGAGCTACCCGCCGAACCCCTGGGGACTTTTTGACATGCACGGGAATGTCTGGGAATGGTGCCGGGACCGGTTTGGGCCTTACACCTCGGCGCCCCAGGTTGATCCCAGGGGTCCGCAGTCGGGAGAGATGCGTGTACGAAGGGGGGGAAGCTGGTATCGATACGGCTATTCGTGCCGCTCAGCCAACAGGGCCTTTGCCAATCCGGCGAGCCGGCTTCGGACGACCGGTTTCAGGCTTGTTCGAGAGGTTCCATGATGTTGAAAATAGTGGACCGATTGCTCAAGATCTACGAAGACGAAATCGGCCTGTTCCTCTGGACCGTTGCTCTCTTCTTCCTTATCCGCAGCTCCGGTATTATCCTCAACAACTACGCAGAAACCGCATTCCTGAAGCGCTACGGCGTTGAGTACCTGCCCATCGTAAACATGATCAACGCCATTGCCACCTTTTTCATCATGGGGGTTGTGGCTATCATTTCCGGGAAAGTGCGCGACGCACGGTTGTTGCAGTACCTCTTCCTATTCTGTGGCGTCACGGTGGCGGCGATCCGGTTTTCCATTCCCCTGGGCATAGATCTGATCTACCCCCTTCTCTTCATGTTGAAGTCTCAATATGAGGTGCTGCTGGCGCTTCTTTTCTGGAACCTCGCCAATGACCTTTTCAATACCCGGCAGTCCAAGCGCCTCTTTCCACTCATCATGGCGGGAGGGGTTCTGGGTCAGATCCTCGGAAGTTTCGGAACTCCATTTCTGGCGCGGAAGCTTTCCTTTGACAATTTGCTCCTGGCATACGTGGTCACGGCCTTCATGGGCGCAGCCGTTGTTAAAGGGCTGTCGGCAAGTTATCCGGCCCTCATCTTCAAGGATAAGCGATCCAAAGGAGTAAAGAAGCGCACACCCATGATGGAAGAGATCAAGAAGATCCTTCCCCTCATCAGGGAATCAACGCTGGTGAAGATCCTCGTGGTGCTCACCTTCATGCCGAATGTAATTGTCCCCATCCTGAACTACCAGTTCAATTTCGCCGTCAACGACCAGTTTGCCACGGAATCGGGAATGGTTCAGTTTTTCGGGTATTTTCGTGGCGTACTGAATATTATCAGCCTGATTATCCTCCTCTTTGTAGGCAGAATGTACGGCCGTTGGGGGTTGCCCGTGGCCCTGATGTTTCATCCCTTCAATTACCTGCTTGCATTTCTTGCCTTTTTTCTCCGTTTTGATATCTTCTCGGCCCTCTACGCCAGGCTATCGACCAATGTTTTACGGACAACCATCAATGTTCCCGCTATGGGCGTACTCATGGGGCTGTTTCCTGCGTCCTACCGGGGACTTATCCGACCGTTTCTAAGGGGGACCGTTGTCAGGGTAGGCCTCTTCCTCGGCTCGGGACTCATACTGGCCTCCCAGGATTTGTTCCACCCCAGATACCTTTCACTCGTGGCCATTCCATTTGGCCTCGCGTGGTGCATGGCCCCTTTTTTTCTGAAAAGGAGTTACTCAAAAATCCTTCTGGATCTCATTTCCACCAATATGCTGGACCTGAAAGGCCTGGAAGAAAGGGCCGTGGGAGCAATCTTCAAGGACAAGGCCATCCAGACCAGACTGGTGGAATCTTTCTGCGCCGCACGCGGAGAAGAGTGCCTCTGGCAAGCACGACTCCTGAAATCGCTGGCGGTTGATGAGTTGGATAGCCACATTCTTTCGGCCCTCGAGGGGAAGGACGAGCACACGCAGATAGGTCTTGTGGAAATGCTCTCCCCGAATGCCGGGGAATCGGCAGTGGGGGTGATGAGAGGCCTCATCAACCCGGAGAAACCCGATCTGAAGGTTGCCATTATCAAGACCGCCAACCGGCTGGGGCCTGGATTCATCGCCCAACTCGATATCGGCGACCTTATCCACAGCACACATCCCGAAGTCAGGGGGTACGCGGCGGCGGCCCTTTTTCGTCAGGACCCCGAGAAATACGGAAAGCTCATTGATTTCTGGCTGGCATCCGAGGATATTTCGGAACGGAAAAGCGGTGTTATTGCCGCCGGCGAATCCGGGGACGGTGCTTATTGGGACCGACTGATGGCACTGCTGGAAGAACAGGATGACCAGGAGATCCTCCCCTTCATCCTAACGGGCCTCGGGCACCTGGGAGCACCCCAATTGAACGACGTGGTGGCCCCCTTTGTTTCTCATCCTGAGGAAGCAGTCCGCCTGGCTGCACTGGGCGCCATTGAAGTCAGCAACGATGCCATCATGAGAGACCTTATCCTTCTCTTGGGGGATCCATCGGATGAGATCCATGAACTGGCAAAAACCCGGATTGAAAACGCTCCCTATGTAAATGGCCAAGTGCTGATCGAAGGCCTCAATCTCCCGCGTCGGCGTGTCCGGGAAGGACTGTTTGAGCTGCTGGAATCCCTTGATATCAAAGGCCTGGAAGTGTACCGCTTTGCAAAGGCCCGAGTGCAAGCAGGGTACACCCACCTCCTGGAGGCCGATGCGGTTGGACGGTTGCCTGAGGCCCCCGCCAGGGACCTGCTGGTGGACCATCTCCTGCAGAAAAAAGACCTTCAGCTGGAAAATGTTTTACGGGTCCTGGCCACACAGGATCCTTCTGGGAGGATGAAACTCATTTTCAGAGGGGTTTTTTCATCGGATTCGCGCCAGCGGGCCAATGCGCTGGAGGCCCTGGATGACATCATGGATAGTGCTCTGAAAAAAATTATGATACCATTAATCGAAAATGCTTCCACTGGCGGCACCCTGGCCGTGGGCAGGAAATATTTTGAGCTGCCCAGGCTGGATTCTGACAGGGAAGTCCTTATTTCCAGGCTTCTCGATTCAGGTGATTGGGTGACCGTTGTTTTGAGCATCAACCTGGTCAATGACTACCAACTGGCACCGGCAAACCGGGAGGTCTTGAAAAACCTTGCGAACTCTCAAAACCCACATATTCGCCGGATGAGCATGGAAGTGGTGAGGGGGCAGGCGGACGAATCAGAAAAAGGGGAGAAATCCATGCAAACCGAGAGCACGATTCCGGGCAAGATATTGCTCCTGAAAGGAATCGAAATCTTCGAGGGGCTGGCTGTGGGTGAACTGGCGGCCGTCGCATCCGTGACCGACGAGATCGATTATCCTGAAGGGGAAATCGTCATCAGAGAAGGGGACAGCGGAGAAACCATGTATCTGATCATCGAAGGAGAGGTGTCGGTGCTCAAAAAGCCTTCGGAGGGTCCTGAAATTGAATTGGATCGAATCGGTTCGGGTGACTATTTCGGGGAAATGGCTCTCTTTGAAGACGTCAAAAGATCAGCTACCATACGTACCCGGGAGCCTTCCCGGGTTCTGGTCCTCCACAAGAAGGAATTCGAAGAAATTGTAAGGGAATACCCCTTGATTGCCCTCCATATATGCAAGATCCTGAGCGGGCGAATCCGCAAACTTCATGAAAAGATCAAGGAGAGTAGCGCGTTGGAGTCGTAAAACAAGTTGATAAATCATTGAACATGGGATAGTTATGGGAACATCTGATCCTCCATACGGACAAAACCAGGGGCGCAATTATCGCGGCGCCTCGCAGAATCCCTTACGGGGTTAGGCCATGAACATTGCTTTCTTGATGGACAGCCTGGAATCCATCCATCCCGGGAACGAGACCACCAGCCACCTGATGTATGAGTGCAACCAACGGGGGCACACGGTCTATTTTCTCCAGCCCCACGACCTTTATGTCAGGGGTCAGGAAGTGGTGGCGAGGATGAGGAACATCTCGGTCTCCAGAAATCAATCCATCAAGCAATACTGGCGTTCCTTGATAAGCTGTTTGAAGAGAGATGAGCTTATTTTTGAAACGGTCGCGGATCTCGACGCCTTGTTCCTCAGGAAAGACCCGCCCCTGAACTACCAGGTGATGGAATTCTTGGTGCCCGTGCGCGAAAGGGTGCTCATGATCAACAACACCACCGGCCAGATCCTCGGAAACAGCAAACTCTATATCCTCAATTTCCCCGATATCATCCCCGAGACCCACGTCTCAAGGGACCCCAACCGGCTCAAGAAGATCATCGACGACTTCGGCGGGGATATGGTCATCAAGCCCCTCAGGCGATTCGGGGGGCAGGGCGTGATCAAGGTGAGCAACAAGGATCAGGAAAACCTCAATTCCCTCATCAATTACTACGTCGGCACCCATAAACCCTACGCGGAGCGCGAGGCGCTCATGGTCCAGGCCTACCAGGACGGGGTGAGGGATGAAGGAGACGTCAGGATACTCATGCTGAACGGGGAAATCCTTGGCGCCATGCGGAGAAAACCGAAGGAAGGGGAATTCCGTACGAATATTCATGCAGGCGGACATGCTTTCAGGCATGAGATCACCGACAGGGAAAGGGCGGTATGCCAAAGGATCCGGGAGCGGCTGGTGCTGGACGGACTCTATTTTGTGGGCATCGACCTGATTGGTGACAAACTCATAGAAGTCAATTGCGTGAGTCCCGGGGGGATCCCCCGCATCAACCGCCTCAACCATGTGAAGCTTGAAGTTGATGTGATTGATTTTGTTGAAGAAAAAGTTAACGAAAAAAGGGAGCGTAATCATCGGCCGGTTGCTGCTTAAGATCAGGACAGACGTGATAAGAAAGGCGGCCCTGACGGGGATGGCGATGCTGTTGCCATTGCTCTTTTTTGCTTCCTGCGGCAGCAGGACAGCCGCCGATACCCTCAGGATCGGAATAGCCGAGGAACCCCGGACCTTGAACATCTGGCTCGCGAGCGATGCCAATTCCCGGAAAATTCTTTCCCAGATCTATCAGGCCCTGTATACCCGCGACCCTGAAACGCTTGAAATGATTCCCTGGCTGGCGGAAAAGTCCCCCAAGTATGAACCTGATAACCTTGCCTATACCGTCAAACTGAGACCGGCCAAGTGGTCCGACGGGACCGAAGTGACGTCGGAAGATGTGGCCTTTACGGCCTATGTGATCAAGAAGTTCAATGTGCCCAGGCTCATATCCACATGGCGTTTTGTCAAAAAAATAGAAACCCCCGATCTTTACACCGTCAAATTCTATCTCAAAAAGCCCAATGCGGTTTTCCTGACCAGGACGCTCACGGCCCCCATCGTCCAGAAAAGGCAATGGGAAGGCATCGTCAAACGCGCCCTGGAGAGGAAAAAACCCCTGGCCACCCTGCTGAACGAGAAAATTGAAAGGCCCATAGGAACCGGGCCCTATGTCCTCGAAGAATGGCGGCAGGGGGCCTACCTTCACCTCCGGAAGAACAGGTTTTTCTTTGGAAAGGGCCGGATCGTGAACGGCAGGGTCCTGGGGCCCTTCGTGGAACATATCATCCTGAAAATCTTCGGCACTTCGGACGTTGCCGTTTTGGCCTTGAAAAAGGGCAGCATTGATTTTCTGTGGTGGGGAATCCAGCCCGGTTATATCGATGACCTCCTGAAGGACAAAAACATCCGGGTCTTTTTCAGCAAGAAAAGCGCGCTCTATTTCATGGGATTCAATTTGAGGAAGCCCCCCTTCAAGGACCGCGCGCTCAGAAGGGCCGTGGCCATGCTGATCGACCGGCAGTTTATCGTCACACGAATCCTCCAGGGGTACGGCAGCAGAATGCTTTCGGTGGTGCCCGAGGGCAACCGGTTCTATTATAACAGCCAGGTGCCCAGATACGGCTTCGGGATGACGAGGGATGAGCGCATCAGGGCGGCTTACGCCATTCTCAGCCGTGCCGGATATACCTGGGACGTGCCTCCCATTGACGCAAAAGGGGGTCTGGTGGCCGCAAAGGGAATGCGGCTGCCCGATGGTCAGCCCATGGAGGACTTCACGATTCTTACCCCGCCTTCCGATTATGACCCCCACCGGGCCATTGCAGGCATTATGATCCAGGAATGGCTCAGAGACATGGGCATGCCGGCATTTGCCAAGCCCATGCCCTTCGGCGCCCTCCTTCAAAAGGTCAAGGCAAAGCACGATTTTGACGCGTTTGTCCTGGGTTACGGGAAGCTCTCTCTGGACCCGGACTATTTGAGGAGTTTTTTTCATTCCAGCGGCGACAAACCCAGGGGATGGAACATGAGCGGCTACCGCAACCCTGTCTATGACAAATTAGCGGATGCATCACGGGCCGCAATGGACCCCGAGATCCGCCGGAAATTGATCAAACAGATGCAGGAGATCGTCCTCAAAGACGTCCCCTATTTTCCCCTGTATAATCCGACGTTGATAGAGGCCGTGCGCAAGGACCGGTTCGAGGGGTGGGTGGAGATGCTGGAGGGCATAGGGAATATCTGGTCTTTCTGCGAATTGAAGGCATTCGCCGGAGGCGAATAGGTCCGGAAGGGCCGAACCTGACACCCTTTTTCAGAAAACGGGCACTGAAACCATGGAAATGAAGAAATTCATACTGAAGAGAGGGATCGAGATCGTCATCATTTTCTTTGTGATCCTCACCACCCTTTTTCTGTTGTTCCATATGGCTCCCGGCGACCCGATCTCGCGGATGATCGATCCTACCATGAATCCTGAAGATGCCCAGCAACTGATTTCCGAGCTGGGCTTGGATCAGCCCGTGTGGACCCAGTACCTGTACTATCTCAAGAATTTCTTCACCGGACATTTCGGTGTCTCTTTTCATTACGGCCGGCCCGTACTGGAGATCATAGGCAAACGTCTTCCCAACACGATTATCCTTTTCACCTCTTCCATCATACTCTCGGCCCTGGTGGGTATATTCATGGGAAAGATCGCCGCATGGCACAAAGGGAAGAAGACGGATACCTTTATGACGGTTGGGGCTCTGGTACTCCATACCCTCTTCCTGCCGTGGCTGGCCCTTATTTTCATATGGGTGTTTGCCTATAAAGTCGGGTGGTTTCCCCTGACGGGGATTATTTCGGCCGAGGTGTGGACGAATCCGAACGCCGGTTTTTTGCTGAAGACCCTGGATGTGCTCCATCACATGGCTTTGCCCCTATTCACCTTGTTTGTCATACATTTTGGCTCCTACCTCCTCATCATGCGGAGCAGCATGCTGGAAACCCTCAGAGAGGATTACATCCTGACCGCGAGGGCAAAAGGCCTTGAAGAAAAAACGGTTCGTAATCACCATGCCGCGCCCAATGCTGCCTTGCCGGTGATCACGAGCATTGGACTCAGCCTAGCGTTTTCCATAAGCGGGGGAGCGATTACGGAGACGGTCTTCACATGGCCGGGCATCGGAAGAGAGCTTGTCTTTTCCGTGAGCAACAGTGACTATCCCCTGGCACAGGCCTCTTTCCTGCTCATAGCCCTCATTGTTCTCCTTTCAAATTTGGTGGTCGATGTCCTGTATGCCTATGTTGATCCGAGGATAAGGTATTGAGGGAAAGGTGAAACGACGTGTCTGAAGCGATCGCGAAGATATCCACAAGAAAAAAGACCCCTGCAACGTCCTATCGGACGGAACGTCTTAAGGAAAACTGGCATGTATTCAGGGAAAGCCTGCTTGGAAAACTGGGCCTTATTCTCCTTTCCATCTTTGCCCTGATGGCCCTTTGCAGCTTTATCCCGCCCCTGATTGACCCCATGTACAATCCCATGTCTGGCGTGGATCCCCTGGTCTCCCATTCCGTTGGCCCCAGCTTTCGCCACTGGCTGGGCACTGATTTTATCGGTCGTGATATCTTTAGCCAGCTCCTCGGCGGCGCCAGGATCGCTTTCATGGTGGGTATTTCAGCCGCCTTTATGAGCATATTCATAGGGACAATCATAGGAATGGTGGCAGGGTATGCAGGGAAGACAGTGGATTCCCTGCTCATGCGTTTCGCTGATATGATCATGGTCATGCCGACCCTTCTGGTTGTCCTTATTCTCTCTTCCCTCTTTGGCCAGCTCAATATCTGGACCATTGTACTGCTGATCGCCCTGTTCCGCTGGCCGGGGGTGTCGCGGGTGATCAGGGCGCAGACCCTTTCACTGAAGCAGCGGCCTTTCATCGATGCCGCCAGGGTGGCGGGGGCCTCACATTTTCGAATCATCTTCAAACACATCACGCCCAACGTGCTTCCCCTAGCCCTGCTCTACATGACGTTTCGGGTCACATCGGCCATCATCATCGAGGCGGCCCTGGCTTTCCTGGGTTTCGGGGACCCGGGTACCGTCAGCTGGGGCATGATGCTCCAGTGGGTCTGGAAGACGGGAAATATGTTCCAGGCCCCCTATTGGCTCCTTCCCCCAGGGATATGCATTTCACTGATCACCCTTTCCTTCTATATGCTTGGCCGGGCGATGGATGAGGTCCTTGATCCCAGACTGCGAAGCGTGAAACAGATGAGGTGATATGGCCTTACTCGAAGTTGAAAATCTCAGTATCGGTTACGAGACCAGGGCCGGATTTTCCCTGGCCGTGGAAGGGGTCTCCTTTTCGCTCGAAAAGGGAAAGTCCATCGGCTTTGTGGGCGAATCCGGTTGCGGCAAGACGACCATCGGCATGGGCCTCATGAGGCTGCTCCCGGACAATGGTTCCATTAGCGGGGGGCGCATCCTTTTCGAGGGGAAGAACCTGCTGGAACTGTCCGATGAAGAGATGCGAAAAATCCGCTGGAAAGAGATCGCCATGATTTTTCAGGCCGCCATGAACGCATTGAACCCGGTCCATCGGGTGGACGAGCAGATCGCGGAGGCCATTTTGACCCATGAGCCGGACCTCGAGAGATCCGAGGTGATGGGCCGGGTCCGGGAACTCTTAGACCTGGTGGAAATTCCGGCCAATCGCATGCGGGACTATCCACACCAGTTCAGCGGCGGGATGAAGCAGAGGGCCGTCATTGCCATGGCACTGGCCTGTCGACCGCCCCTGATCATCGCGGATGAACCCACTACGGCCCTGGATGTCATCGTTCAGGATCAGATCCTGAAAGAGATCAAGGTCATTCAGGAAGAGCTGAATATAGCGGTTGTTTTCATTTCACACGATATCGCCGTCGTGGCGGAGGTCTGTGATGACCTGGGTATCATGTATGCTGGACAGCTTATAGAGTACGGTTGCAAGGAAGAGGTGTTCGGGGCGCCTCTTCACCCCTACACCAAGGCCCTCCTTTCATCCTACTTTGCGTTGGAGGGTGACAGGGAGGCGTTATTGGCAAGTCCGGAGGCGCGTTCTTTCCAGATCGACCGGGCCTCCCCCGGATGCAGGTATTGCACCCACTGTGAGGCGGCGGACAAGGCCTGCAGGCTCCAACCGCCGGAATGGGTGGAGATCAGTTCGGTCCATCATGTCCTCTGCCCGCACTGCAAATGAGTTATGACGATATGAATACAAATAGGAACGACAGCATACCCGTCATTGAGATGGACCAGGTGAGCAAGACCTTCAAGACCCGAAAGGGCCTCTTCGGAGGATCAGGGGGGTCCATCATGGCCCTGAAAGGGATTTCCCTGGGAATCCAGAGGGGGGAAATATTCGGGCTCGTTGGGGAAAGCGGAAGCGGAAAGACCTCGGCCGGCCGGTTCCTCGTGAAACTGGATAAACCTGATTCCGGTCGGATTCGCCTGGAGGGAACGGATATCAACGAGTTCAAGGGAGCTGCCCTGAAGGATTTTCGAAAAAAGGTTCAAATGATCTTTCAGGACCCGTACCAATCCCTCAACCCCTATCTTTCCGTGCATGATGCCGTCTCGGAACCCCTGGTGGTTCATAAGGTGGGAAAGAGAGAGAGCAGGGATCTACGTGTCATGCAGGTCCTGGAATCCGTGGGGTTGGTGCCCCCGGAAGAATTCCTTTACCGCTTCCCTCACCAGCTTAGCGGCGGACAGCGCCAGCGCGTTGCCATTGCCAGGGCCATCGTCTTGAGACCGGAAGTGATTGTCGCCGATGAACCCACGTCCATGCTGGATGCCTCCATTTCAATACAGATCTTTCGCATCCTGGCCAGGATCCGAGAGGAATTCAATGTCTCCTTCCTCTTCATTACACACAACCTGGCGGCAGCCCGCTTTCTCTGTGATCGGATTGCGGTGATCTACAGGGGGGAGATCGTTGAGACGGGAAAGGCCGACGAGATCATAGAAAATCCCAAGTCCCCCTACACAAAGGCACTCATCGATGCCCAACCCAGGTTTGTCTCACGCAGGTCCTGTTCGCCAAGGTTCTAGAGAGTCCCCCATGTCTGAAGAGAAAGACGAGAATGTGCGTTCCGGATCGAAAAGGGCGGAGAAGAACAGCGCCAGGAAGATTCTCCTGGCCGGGGTATTCTGGCGTATTCTGATCATTGAAGTTATTCTGCTGGTTTGCTCTGTCGCCTACAGGGCCATAAGCACCGGTAGCTCATGGGTGGAGCTTTTCTGGTATACCCAGCGGATCATCTTCCTGATCGGCGTCATCGTCCTGTTCATGATGGTGACACTCAGGCGTTTCCTCGACAAGAAAATCATCACACCACTGGAGGCCATATCCGAAGCCAACCGTCGGGTCAGGTATGAGCACCCTGAAGAAAACGAGATTGACCTGCCGGCCGATACCCCGAAGGAAATTCGAGAGATCGCCACCACCCGGTCACAGATGCTGACATCCATCTTTCTGGTATCGGAAGAACGGTTGAGCCTTGTCAAATTCATCAAAGACACCTTCGGTCGTTACCTCTCAAAGAAGGTGGTCGACGAAATCCTTGCGTCCCCCGAGGGGAGAAAGATAGGCGGGAGGAGACAAACCGTCACCATACTCATGTCCGATCTCCGCGGCTTTACGGGCCTCTCGGAGACACGGGATCCTGAGGAAATGGTTATCTTGCTGAACCGCTATTTTGACCGCATGTCCAGGGTCATCTATGAATATGACGGGATGATCGATGAGTTCATCGGGGACGCCATCCTGGTGGTCTTCGGCGCACCGGAAAAGAAAGCCGACGACCCCGAACGAGCAGTGGCATGTGCCCTGGCCATGCAGAATGGGCTTCAAGAACTGAATGATGAAATCCAGCGTGACGGCTATCCTCCCCTGGAAATGGGGATCGGCATCAACACTGGCCCTGTTATTGTAGGCAATATCGGTTCGGAGCTGCGCCTGAAATACGGTATCGTGGGGACCACCGTGAATCTCGCATCCAGGATCGAGTCCAATTCCACGGGTGGACAGGTGCTCATTGGGTTGTCCACCCATGCCCTTGTGAAGGACCTGGTGGAAGTCCTCCCTCCCGTGACCGTGATGATGAAGGGATTGAAAAGGCCCCTGGTCAGCTACCCGGTCACCGCAATTGGGCCACCCTTCAACGTTAAACTGATCCCATCACATGGATTGGAAGAAGAAGCGGAGATCCGGCTCCCCTTTCTCTATTGGGAAATCAAGGACAAGAAGGTCGGGGAGCAGGCCTTTTCGGGTCAGAGTCTCAGGATGAGCTCGGAAAACATAACTGCCACCATGAAATCCCCTTTGACGGAGATGAGCGATATCAAGCTGGTCTTTCAATTTTGCACGGAAGCCCACTGTTTCGGGGATATTTACGCAAAGGTTGTGTCTGTGGAAACAGCAGATAAGGAACAGGCCGTCCATCAACTTAGAATCACCTCCATCAATGATGAAGACAGACAGATTCTCAACGGATGGATGGATTCGGCATCGGCCTGACCTTAGGCCGGCCCAGTGCTGTGATATCAGTTTGGCCGTGAGAAATCCGGGTCAGGGCGTCCACTTTGCCAACCGTTCTATGGCCCTGTCCAGCGTCTCGTCCTTCTTACAGAAGCAGAACCTCACCAAGTCCCTGCCCTCCCGCCGATCCTTCCAGAAGAAAGAGGTCGGTATGGCTGCCACACCCACTTCGGTGGTGAGGTGGCGGCAAAAGGCCAGATCGTCCTCAAAGCCGAGGGGAGAAATGTCAATGGAGGCGTAATAGGTCCCCTCCGGCCAATAGGTCTCAAATCCCATGCCCTCCAGTGCGCGGCAGAGCCGTTGCCGCTTGGAGTCATACCCCGTTAGAAACGCATCATAATAGCTGTCTTCCATGCCTATGGCGGATGCCATGGCCTCCTGGAGTGCGGAAGGGGTGCAGAAGGTAATGAATTGATGGCTCATCCTCACGGCCTCTGAGAGCCGGGGGCTGGCTACGGCATAACCGACCTTCCAGCCGGTCAGGGAGAAGGTCTTGGCCGTGGATGAGATGACGATGGACCGCTCCCTGAGGGAAGGAATCTGGAGGAGGGAGACATGATTTCGTCCGTCATAGACGAGGTGTTCATAGACCTCGTCCCCGATGGCCACCGTATGGTATTCCTCACAAAGCTTTCCGATGTATTCCAGTTCATCCCTTGTGAAAACCTTGCCCGTGGGGTTGAGCGGATTGTTGATGATGATAGCCTTCGTTTTTTCGGTGAAGACCGCAGCCAGGGCCGCTTTTGAGAGGCCGAATCCAGGCCTCTCAAGGGGCACGTAAACGGACCTGGCGCCAGCCATGGCCGACATGGGAGGGTAAAGATCGTAACAGGGCTCCA
>CAYUCJ010000022.1:0-17975 GCA_964443285.1 uncultured Desulfobacteraceae bacterium
GAAATGAAAACTTCAGGGAAAAAAACAGAAACCCAGGTTCAGGACATCGCGGATTCCGGGCTTTTTTCCATCCGTTCCGAGAACCTCCCCACGTGGTGCCCGGGCTGCGGATATTTCGGAATCCACCATGGCTTGAACAACGCCATTCAGCGGTTGGGACTTGAGCATCACCGCGTTGTGGTGGTATCGGGAATCGGCTGCGCCGGCCGTTATCCTTTCTTTTCCAATACCTATGGTCTTCACACGGTACATGGCCGGGCCCTTCCGGTTTCCACCGGCGTCAAACTCGCCCGGCCCGAGCTGACCGTCTTCGCCGTGGGTGGCGACGGCGACGGACTGGGCATCGGAGGAGGACACCTGCCGCACATCGCCCGAAGGGATGTGGATGTCAATTACCTCCTGTTCGACAATTCCATTTACGGCCTCACCAAGGGCCAGCCCTCACCCAGCTCACCCCTCGGGTTCAAGAGCAAGATGTCTCCGAAGGGCACGAAAGACGAACCCCTGAACGCCAGTCTCATGGCTCTCTCCTATGGGGCCTCTTTTGTTGCGCGGCTGTTCGCCGGCGACCCTGAAAGCATCTCCGGGACCCTGATGGAAGGCGTGCGCCACGAAGGGTTTGCTTTCTTTCATATCTATTCTCCCTGCGTCACCTTTGACAAAGCCTTCAAGACCTGGGATCATCTGAATGACTGGGTACACCCCCTGTCCGCGAGCCATGATGCCCATGACCTGAAAAAGGGGATATCGCTTGCCCTTGACGATCCATTCGCCATGGGCATCCTTTACAGGAGAGATTAGTAAATATCCGGTCCCTGAGGACCAGGTTTTTCAATGAACAATAAAACGAAAGGGAACATCATGGCGGAAAATGTAAACATCAAGAACACAGGCCTCAGGGGTGTCACCGTTGCAGACACCAAGATCAGTTTCATCGATGGCGAGCAGGGCATCCTCATCTACAGGGGTTACCGGATTGAAGACCTTGCCGAAAAGGCCTCCTACATGGAGGTGGCCTCACTCCTCCTGAACGGAACCCTGCCCTCCCAAAAAGAACTGGTACGATTCGAATCAGAAGTCCTGGCATCGAGAAACCTGCCGGACCCGCTGTATGATGCCCTGAAGACCTTCCCGAAAAAAGCGGATCCCATGGACGTTCTCCAGGCGACAGTCCCAGTCCTGGCCATGTGGGACCCGGATCTTCTCGGAGAAGACAGGAACACAAACGTGCGCATGGCCACGAGACTCCTAGCCCGCCTCCCGCTGCTCATGGCCGCCTGGGACAGAATCAGGAAAGGACTGGAACCTTTGACACCGGACGATTCCCTCTCCCACGCCGCAAATTTCCTCTGGCTTCTCAACGGCAAGCGCCCTTCCCCTTCGGTGGCCAAAGACCTGGATACCTGTCTGGTCCTTCATGCCGACCACACCTTCAACGCTTCCACATTTGCTTGCAGGCAGGTGGCCTCCACCCGTGCCCATCTCTATGCCGGCGTTGCCGCCGGGATCGGTGCCCTTTCCGGCAGTCTGCACGGAGGGGCCAATACGCGGGTCATGAAAATGCTCCTGGAACTGGGGTCGAAGGAAGATATTCCCTCCTGGGTGAAGGGCAGGCTGGACGGCGGCGAAAGGATCATGGGAATGGGCCACGCCGTCTACAAGACCATGGACCCGAGGGCCAAATATCTCAAAGAGATGGGATCGAGACTTGCAGAGGAAACGGGCCAGAAGGGCCTTTATCAGCGTTCCCTTGACGTGGAGCGGGCTGCCGGGCAGGAATTTGCAAAGAGGGGGAAAACGGAGATCAAACCCAATGTGGATTTCTACAGCGCACCGGTTTATTACATGATGGGGATTCCCCTGGATCTCATGACCCCCATTTTCGCCATGTCCCGCATTGCCGGATGGACGGCCCACATCATTGAAGAAAAATTCGGGGAAGCCCAGGAAAAGCCCGCCCTCTACCGGCCGAAAGCTGAATATGTCGGAGCGTACTGTGGACTCATGGGATGTGAATATGCGCCTCTTGATGTCAGGAAAGATTGACGGCTTCGCGCGCCCTTGACAACGGGATTTCGCAAAGCTCATCTTGCCTATGGTTTTTTGCTGCGCCCTCTAATTTGATGACCTTTTGCGCGGTTGCCAAAATTGAGGCCCGGAAGCACTATTCCGGGCCCAATGGTCTCCACTTTGCTTCCCTTTATGCGGCCGGGACAAATTCCTCTTTCCCTTTCCCGCACGTGGGACATTTCTCCGGGGGCTCGCCTTCCACGGTATACCCGCAGACTTTACATATGTAGAGACTCCCCAGTTCCAGGTCCTTCCCTTCCTTGAGCGCATTTGCAGCCTTCTCGTAGAAGTCCGCGTGGGTCCTCTCCGCCTCATTTGCCCAGAAAAAGCTGTTCAATGCGGCATTGTTGACATCCCTCTCCGCCTGGTTGATAAACATGGGATACATGCCCGTGTATTCATCCGTCTCCCCTTTCAGGGCTTCCTCCACGTTCTCTGCAGTTGTCTTGACGGCTCCCAGTGCATTGAGGTGATTGTGGGCGTGGATGGTTTCGGATTCCGCTATGACCCGGAACAGCCTTGCAATATTCGCGAAACCCTCCTCATCGGCCTTTTTCGAATAAGCCAGATATTTCCGGTTCGCCTGGGACTCTCCTGCAAATGCTTCCTTCAGATTCTTGTGTGTCTGGTCTGACATTTGAAACCTCCATGATTTCAGAATTTTTGTAGTTCAAAAGTCATCATCGTATTTGGGAAAAATAGCAAAAGCCAATCTGGAAGTCAATGAAGTCCTTGTCGGATCGAAGCAACGCCAGCCATTTGGTTATCCCTTCCCTGTTCTCAATGCCACCCATCGGGGGATGAAAAATCAGGTTTAACGGCCTCAACGGGCTCACACAATAGGAACAAACACAAGACGAAAGAAAGGATTGACGAAAAACAAATCTATTGATATTGGTAGTCTGAAATCGTTTTTCTCCAATGTCAACGGCGGGAAGTCGGTCCCGGTTCACGTCAGCTATCACCTCCCTTGTGATGGGATGCCGAATCCGTCAGTTCTACCCGTTTTTCCATCTTTTTCATAACGTTGAGTAGAGGAAATCATAGCATTCCTGGTGAAAACCTTTTAACCACTGTCCAGAAAAGGAGGGCAAAGCATGAAAAGACACACCTGGATTTTTTTCATCTTTTTGTCGTTTTTCGGGCTATTGACAGGACCTCAGATCCGGGCCGTCCGTGCGGCTCAACCGATCATTGTGGGAGTTCCGACCTCCCTCGGATTCCTGGAAGGGAAGGAAGGCCTCAGAGCGGTGGAGATGGCTGTGGGGGAGATCAATGCAAAGGGCGGCGTGATGGTGGGCGGAGAGAAGAGACCCTTCAAGGTTGAATCCATCGACATCCGCGACGCTGCTCCGGGTGTGCCCGTGCCTGAGGCTCTCCTGGGCATAGAAAAGCTCATCCTGGAAAAGAAGCCGACCGCCCTGTTGGTAGGGCCATTCCGCTCGGAAGCCCTCCTGGCCGGCATGGATCTGATTGCCAAGTACAAGATCCCCCTTATCGGCAGCATCGCCATGACCCCGGCCTCCGAGAAAAAGATTAAGGAAAATCCCGAGAAGTTCAAATACGTATTCCGGAGTTCCCTCAATGTGACGGGCTGGGTGGGCCTGCTCGTGGGCACCATGAAGACGCTCAACCAGAAGTTTGGTTTCAAAAAGGTCTATCTCATGAACCAGGATGTCCTCTGGGCCCGCGGCACGGCCAAAGGCATGGAAGGCTGGTTTAAGAAAAGTGGCTGGGAGGTGCTCGGGCATGACGAGTTCCCCACGGGTTCCGCGGATTTCTCCAGCGGCCTCATGAAAACCAATGCCTCGGGGGCACAGATCCTGTTTACCTGCTTTGATATGCCCCAGAGCGGCATCCTGGTGAACCAGTGGAAGTCCATGAAAGTCCCCGCACTGATGGTGGGTTTTATTTCTCCTATGGCCGGACAGGGGGCCTGGAAGACCTTCCATGGAAAAATCGGCGGCCTGCTGAATGCCGTCTTCGAGTTGGGCAATATCGGTGCGGTCAAATACCCGCCCGCCACTCGGTTCCACCAAGCGTACAAAAAGAAGTACGGGAAATACATCGAGGCCGGCCATGGTCCCGCGCCGAGCTATGAATCCGTCTATTTGCTCAAAGATGCCATCGAAAAGGCGAATTCCCTGGATGCCGATGCCATTGTGGCCGCGTTGGAAAAGGCCGACCGCAAGGGAGTCATGGGGCGCGAAAGATTCTCACCGGGCCACCAGGTGATCTTTGGTGTGGACCCGGCCGAGACGGCGACAGGCTGTTTCTTTCAATGGAATCAAAAGGGACAGCGGATCATCGTTTATCCACACGCTATTGCCGAAGGTGAGATCCAACTCCCTCCGTGGATGAAGTCGGCCAAGTAGTGTGACATATGGGGGATGATGTCTGGAGCCGTCATCCCCCGTTCAACCAATCCCATCCAACGCATAAGGATCAGCAATACCAATGTTCTGGGGCACCGTTGTCTATGCAGTGGTCAACTCGGTGAGTCTTACGCTCGTCGCGCTGGGATTCAACCTTACGTTCGGTATCAGTGGGGTTGCCAATTTCGCCTATGGTGCCTTTTACATAGGGGCGGCCTTTCTCTGCTGGATCTTTCTCAACACGCTGGGCCTGCCCTATCTGGTGTCCGTCATAATCGCCGTTCTCGCTACGACCGGTTTTGGCGCCTTGATCTACCGCGCCGTCCTGGTGCGGGTGCGGGGGCAGGCCCTCTCCGAGGTGATTGTCACATTCGGCATCGGCTTGGCCATCCTGGAGCTTTTCAGATACCTGGGTTTTATTGGTTTTGAGTATACCCTTCCGGTCTTTGTGGACAAAAGCTTCATGATCGCAGGGGCGTTTATCGATATGCAGCGCATCTTCATTGTGATCATCGGCGCAGCCCTTGTGATCGGGCTCTGGCTTTTTACACACTACACGTCGCTCGGCCTTGCCTTCAGGGCAATCGCGCAGGATGAACGCACCGCGCTCACCTTCGGCATGGATTCGGACTGGATCGCCACCCTCAGTGTCTCTTTCGGTGCCGGGCTCGCAGCCATCGCCTCCACGGTGATTATTCCGCTCGGAACCATTTCAGTCAGCGAGGGATACGACGTGCTGATCAGGGCGTTGGCCGTTTGTATTGTTGGAGGCCTTGGCAGCACCGGCGGTGTCATTCTGGCCAGTTTTGTGATCGGATTTGCCGAACGTTTCACGGACACGTACATCGGTTCCCATTGGACCATGCTCGTGAGCCTGGCCGCACTGCTCATCGTGCTCGTTGTCAAGCCCTCGGGATTGTTCGGTAAGCAGAAGGAACTGGAAGAGAGGATATAGGTAAAGGCAGGTGCAAGACCCAGGGCGCAAGGCGCAAGGTTTAAGGAAGGGAAATAGATAAAGGCACAGCGCATGGAGCGCGGGAGCCGGGATCATCGGCCGATCACCATAAGCTGGCATCCGGAGTATAGATGAAGAGACGGAAAGAGAGAATCGATCGTGGCATAAAGGCGAGGTCCGGTGCGATCTTCGCCCTCTGCTCGTGGCGCGAAATGTCTTACCTGGCCTTTCCCAGGCTGCTTCCCATTGTCGGATGTCTGGTATTGCCGCTGGTCCTGAGCGGATACTGGCAAAAGGTACTGCTTTCCGTGGCTGTTTTCGCACTGCTCGCCATTAGCTGGGACATTCTCGCCCAGAGCGGTATGGTCTCTTTGGGCCAGGCCCTCTTCTTCGGCATGGGCGCCTACGTGGCAGGGATTTTCAATCATTACTTCGGATGGTCCCCTTTCGCAACGATTCCCTTGGCTACGGTCCTCGGCGGGGCTTTCTGCACGCTCCTGCTCTTGCCGGTGTTGAGGTTGCGTGGCATATACTTCGCCATGGTCACACTCATCATCCCGCTGATGTTGGTAAGGGTCATCGAGGCAAGCAAGATTTTCGGAGGAACCGAGGGCATCAGTGGGTTGAGCCCGCTGCCATCGGCATGGGTTGAAGTGTATCTGGCTCTGATCGCTTTGCTGGCCGCCCTTTTCGGATTCAGACGGATGATGGACTCGGATTACGGTCTGGTTCTCAAGGCCATCAACGACAATGATCGGTCGGTCATGAATGCCGGGATCAATATCTACTGGTACAAGGTGCAGGCCCTCTTTATTGCCAGCGCCATCGGCGCCTTCGCAGGCGCGCTCATGACCCACGTTTATATGTTTGTCGGCATGCCGGTTTTCGCTCTTGACTACTCCATACTGCCCATTGCCGCCGCGGTGGTCGGGGGTCCCGGGGCGCTTGCCGGCGCCACGCTGGGTGCCTTCATCCTCGTCCCCCTCTCTGAACTCCTGCGCGGAATCGGCGGGCTTCGTATCGTATTTTACGGCTTGTTTCTGGTCGTCTTTATCGTTGCGTTGCCCGAAGGCCTCTTCCATTACATTCAACGGAAGTATTTCCAATTTGAGAGATTGGTGGAGGTAGAAGAGTGAATGCCGGACCTCTGCTCCAACTCTCCCAGGTCAGAAAAGCGTTCGGCGGGGTCCAGGCGATCAACCGGGTCAGTTTTGACGTCTCCTCCGGCGAATTGCTGGGGATTATTGGTCCCAACGGGTCCGGCAAAACCACCATCGTCAATCTCATCACGGGCTTTGTGAAACCGACTTCCGGAGAAGTCTTTTACAGGGGCAAAAACATCACCAATTGGGCGCCCCACAGAATCGTGAGGCTCGGGATCGCAAGGACCTTTCAGATGGTTAAGCCCTTCTATCAACTGCCCGCCTACAAAAACATGATCATTCCCCTCTATTCCCCGCGGGTGAAGGACCTCGCCGGTGGCAAATACGGCGACAGAGACGCGGTGGCGTTGGACCTTCTGGAAGACGTGGGTTTTGAAAGAGATTCCTTTGTGGCTTTTAAAGTTGCCAGCGTGCTGCCGCAGGGGTATCTCAAGAGACTCGAGCTGGCCAAAGCGATGGCCCTGCAACCGGACCTGCTGATCCTGGACGAACTCTTTTCCGGGCTGAGCCTGGCAGAGGTGGCCAGTATAGTCCCCATCATCGAGAAGCTGCGCCAGGAGGGCAAAACCATTATCATGATCGAACACCGGTTGAAGGAGCTGTTCAGGATAGCGGATCGGGTCCTCGTTCTGAACTTCGGAACCAAGATCGCGGATGGCCCTGCGGAGCAGGTGATGGAGAGCGAAGATGTCAAGAAGGCCTATTTGGGTACGGAGGTCTGACGGGATTGGATATGCTTGAAGTGACGAACTTGATGGTTTTCTTTGAAAACGCCCTGGCACTGAATGACTTCAGCATGCGGGTCAAAGAGAAAGAAATCGTCGGTGTGGTCGGGTCCAACAGTGCCGGGAAAACCACTCTCATGAACACCCTTTCGGGACTCATCATAGATATGCTGATCAAAGAGAAGAGAAAGGGAGGAGAACGCATTACCGTTTACGGAAAAATAGTCTTCGAAGGAGAAGACATCAGCGGCGCCAGCCCCAGTGAGCGGGTAAGAAAGGGCATTGTCCTTTCCCGCGAGAGACACCCGGTTTTTCCGGAGAGCAGCGTTATGGAAAACCTGAAGATAGCCGGTTTTCTCAAAAAAAAGTCGGAGATCCGGGAAACCATTGATTATGTTTTCGACCTCTTTCCTCCCTTGGCTCGCCTCGGATCCAGAAAGGCCGGTTTCCTGAGCGGTGGGGAACAGCAGATGTTGGCCGTCAGTATGGCGCTCGTCGTCAGGCCGAGACTTCTTCTTCTGGACGAACCGCTTCTGGGTCTCAGCCCCATCATGCAGAAGACCCTTGTGGAAGCCATATCGGATCTCAAAAAGGCCGCCGGCATTACGGTCCTGCTCAGCGAACAATTCGCAAGGCCTGTCCTGCCCATGATCGACAGGGGCTACATCATTGAGAACGGCATGCTCTCCATGAAGGGAAGCGGGGCAGAGCTTATGGATAATTCGGAGATAAAAGCAGCGTACTTCGGGGTTTGATTTCATGCAGGACAGGAAAACCCATACCATATTCTCTACTTTTGATGCCGTTGCCCGGAAGCAAAGAGGAAGAACGGCCGTGATTTATCTGGGAACGAGATATTCCTATACCAGGGTGAAGATACTGGCCGAGCGTTTTGCCGCCGCGCTCACTGATATGGGGGTAGGACCTGGAGGAAGAGTGCTTATCTACCTCCCCAACAGCATTCAGTGGATTGTGGTTTGGCTCGGAATTCAGAGAATAGGGGCGGTGTGCGTCCCCATAACCCCCATATACACTCCCCATGACTTGAGATACCTTGCAAATGACAGCGAGACGGAGACCATCGTCTGCGCGGACACGAACTTTGGATATGTCACCAAAATCCTGCCGGAAACAAAGATCAAACGGGCTATCGTCAGCAATATGGCGGATCTCCTGCCCTGGTGGAAGCGGCAGTTCGGCCACCTCTTCGACGTTATACCGAAAGGCAAGATCTCCCTTGGCAGAGACAGTCATTCCCTGAATAGGCTGCTGTCCGAATACCGGAACCCCCGGCTCCCTGAATGGATCGGAGACGGTCGGGACACCGCGGAGATCCTCTACACCGGCGGGACCACCAAATACCCCAAGGGCGTTCCTTTTACGCACGACCTGTTCCTGGTATCCGCTGATGAACAGATCAGGGTCAGTGAACCGCTCCTTCCTGTCGCAGAAAACATTATCCTCGGCAACGCCCCGCTCTTTCATATCCTCGGGCAGACTTGCAGCCTGGCCACCCTCCTGGTGGGAGGCTCCCTGATGGTTCAACCGAAAGTCAACCTCGATGCCACCTTTGAAGCCATCAAGCGCTTCAGGGCGAGGACAATGATCGGGGTGCCTATGCTCTACCGGATGATCCTCGAACATGACCGGGTCGATCAATATGACCTCAGCTCGGTGGAATACTGGTACAGCGCGGGGGATGTACTCCCTGTGGAGGTGGGGCGGAGGTGGTATGAAAGATTCGGAAAACGGATCTATCAGGGGTATGGCGCGACAGAGACCTGCGGCGGCGTGACCATGTGCCCTGTGGACAGGGAGAATCCTCCCAAGAGTGTGGGCAAAGTGGTCAAAAGCAAAAAGGTCAAGCTCGTGGACCCTGTTACCCTGGAAACTGTGCAGCAGGGGGAGCCGGGCGAATTGCTCGTCTCCTCTCCCCACATGGTGACCCACTATTTGAACAAACCCGAAGAAAGCGCAGATTCATTCATAGAATTGGACGGCGCCAAGTGGTACCGAACGGCGGACATCATGACCACGGACGATGAAGGGAACTACTATTTCGTGGACAGAACCGTCGATACCATCAAGCACAAGGGATACCGCGTATCGGCCTCGGAAATCGAAGCGGTCCTCCAGGAACACCCGGCCGTGATCGGTTCCTGTGTCGTGGGGGTGCCCGATCCGAAGACGGGGCAAAGGATCAAAGCCTATGTGGTGTTGAAGGAAGACGTAAAAGGCATTACGGGGTACGACCTCATCAAATGGTGCCGGGAGATACTCGTCTCTTACAAGGTCCCCCAATATATCGAATTCAGAGACATGCTGCCCAAATCAAAGGTGGGCAAGCTCCTCAGACGGGAAATACGCAGCGAGGAGGAGAGAAGGGCCCAGGGCTGATCACTCCCGAAACTTACTGCACGGAATCTCACCGCCTTCATGGGTTGTGAAGCTGTTGATGGGTCTTGGAGAAAAAATAGCAGAGAATTCAGAAAAATATCAAGTAAGGGGGCGGCACAAGCTCTTGACATGTGCCGCCCCGGGTCTTCATACTACCTGTTGGAGGTTGACTGGCTCAATTATCACAATACTCCAGAATAATACCGGCAAGATCATAGTCGTCCTCATCCATATATTCGAATTCCCCGTCCAGGAAGATGATCTTTCCCTTGAATTCTTCCTTCAACATGAATTCCCCATCTTCGGTTGATTCGAACAGGACCTCGGCGCAGGACGCACAGAAAGGACCTTCCTGCTCCTCTTCCCCTTCCACGACATAGGGAATCCAGTCCTCCAATATGGCCTTGTCGGGCGATTCTATCTCCAATCCACAGATTGCACATTTCATAGGTAAATTCCAACCTCCGAATGATTTTCGCATACTTTTACACGCAAAAAGAGCACATGCCAAGCAAAATCGTCCGGAAGACCATTACAAATCACAAAAATAAAAAGGACTTCTACCAAAAGCGGGCAAACGGGAGGTTTCTGAAGCGGGGTTTATGATTGCTTCTCGCCCCACCTTCCACTAACATGCTCATTCTGTTGATCCAAAACTGTACATTGCGTCCATGCAATTTAAATCACCAATTCCGGAAAGACCAAAATGATGACCGTTTCTCCGACCACAAAAGGCGTGATGACATGCCTCGCAGCGGCCTTGTTATGGGGCGCCAACGGTGTCGTCTCCAAGTACCTGATGAACGGTGGCATTACCCCCTTCGTGCTGTCCCAGGGGCGGTTGACTTTTGCTTCCATCATGACCATAGGGTGGCTGGCCTTTACTAAGCCGAAGCTCCTGGTGCTCAGGCCCCGCGACATCATCCATTTTGTCCTGCTTGGCTCCATCGGTATGGCCGGCGTAAACGCCTGCTACTTTGCGGCCATCTCCAGGATTCCCACCGCGGCCGCCATCCTGATCGAGTATATGGCACCAGCTCTCATCGCCCTTTATGCGTGGGGTTTCATGGACCAGAAAATGGGGCCCATGAAATGGATTGCCTTGCTTGTCGCCATGGGGGGGTGTTATTTCGTGGTGGGCGGCCATAATGTGGAACTCCTGAAACTCAATTTCGGCGGTCTTTTCTGGGGTTTGGGCGCAGCCTTCACCTACTCCTTCTACATTATCTATTCGGAGTACACCCTGCGCACCTACTCCCCCTGGACGCTCCTCTGCTATGCCCTGATCGTAGCCGCTCTGACCTGGAACATCGTTCTGGGTCCCGCACACCTGGTGACCATGGGGTGGAGCCCCACCTCCTGGACCCTGATCTTTCTCTCCTCCAGCATTGGAACGGTCCTGCCTTTCGCTCTTTTTGCCGGCGGCATCGACCTCCTCAGGTCCACGCGGGCGACCATCATCGCCACTTTCGAACCCATCGCTGCGGGCCTCATAGCCTTTCTCTTTCTAGGTGAACACCTCCACGGGCCGCAAATCCTCGGCGGCCTGGCCGTCCTGACCGCCGTGGTCCTCATTCAGTGGGAAAAGGAACAAGACGAACTGGCACCCGCTATGATCAAAAAACGCGGGGTTTAACAGGATTAGACAAAATAATCTTGACTCTCGACCCATAATCGGGAAATACTATTTCGTTCCCAGTTGAGTCGGGAAAGAGCTTGATAAGCGTGCTCCAAAGCCTTGTCTTAACCACTAACTTTTTTCATCGCAAAAGGAGGTATGTGCTATGAAATCTTTTCGAGTCGTCTTGTTTGTTGTGATTGTCGCCTGTCTGGCTTTCCTGCCCGCCCAGAGTTTTGCAAAGAAGCAGACCCTGGTCTACGGCACGACCGAGAAAGTCAGCGATATGGACCCCGCCCATGCCTACGATTTCCATACCTGGGAGATCTTCTACAACATCTACCAGGGACTTCTGAAATACCCCCCCGGGAAGACCAGCCTGATCCCCGGCCTGGCCGAGTCATACACCATCAGCAAGGATGGAAAGGAATACACCTTTGAGTTGAGAAAAGGTCTGAAATTTACGGACGGGACGCCTTTTGACGCCAACGCGGTCAAATGGTCCATCGACCGGGTCATGGCTTTGAAGGGAGACCCCTCCTGGCTGGTCACTGATTTCGTGGACCACGTGGAGGTCGTGGGCAAGTACGCGGTCAAGTTCGTGCTGAAGAATGCCGTCGCCTACTTCCCGTCTCTTGTGGCCTCGCCGCCTTATTACCCGGTGAACCCCAATGTCTACCCCAAGGACAAAATCGTTCGGGATCCCTCGGAACTAAAGGGAGGAAAACTCGTGGGCCTGGGTCCTTACAAAGTGGCCTCTTTCAAGAGAGATCAGGAGATCGTCCTCGAGGCCAATGCGAGTTTTTACGGTGAAAAACCGAAAAACGATCGCATTGTGATCCGGTATTTTGCAGACGCAACGACCATGCGCCTGGCCCTTGAAAAAGGGGAACTGGATTTTGCCTTCAAGACCCTCAACCCCTCGGACATCAATGATCTCCAGAAGTCCAAGACCCTCAATACCATCAAGGGACAAGGCCCCTACATCCGCTATCTATGCTTTCTGACCAATACGCCGCCTTTCAACGACAGGACCCTGCGCCAGGCCCTTGCAGCCACGGTCAACAGGAAGGCGTTGCTGAAAAAGGTCTTTCTTGGGCAGAACGCCCCGCTCTTTTCCATGGTCCCCATGGGCATGTGGTCCCATTCGGATGCCTTTAAAACAGCCATGGGTGACGGGAATGTGGCCCTGGCCAAGAAACTGCTGGCCTCAAAGGGGTATAACGAAAGCAATAAGTTCACCTTTGACCTCTGGTACACACCCAGTCACTACGGTGACACGGAAGTGGATATGGCTGCCGTTCTCAAGGCACAGTTCGAGGCCACCGGCGTCATGAAGGTCAATGTCAAATCCGCGGAATGGGCATCCTACAAGGACAACTGGAAGAACAAGGTCATGCCGGTCTGGCTCCTGGGCTGGTACCCCGACTACATCGACCCGGACAACTATACCAACGCATTTGCCGGTACCGCCGGGTCCATCGGCATGGGCATCCATTTTTCCAGCCCGCTCTGGGACAAGTTGTTCGTGGATGGACAGACCATCACCAAGGAAAGGAAAAGGCTGGCTGTTTACAAGCAGATCCAGGCCATGTGGGTGGATGACGTACCCACGGCCCCTATCTTCCAGGGGACGCTCTATCTCTTTTCTCAGAAGGATATTAAGGGCATCATGGTGTCACCCACCCTGCAGTTCAACTACGGGCCGATTCACAAGGTCAAATAGTCAGTCTTTAAGGGCCGGACTTCGTGTCCGGCCCTTTTTTTAGAGGATCCATGAAGAAGAGTCTCGCCCGGTACATCATCATCAGGCTGCTCCTGACCGTCCCCATGGTCTTCATCCTCCTGAGTATCGTCTTCGTGGTGCTTCGGGTCATGCCCGGGGATCCCGTTTCTTCCATGCTTGGCGGTCATGCACCTGAAAAGGTCATCGAACAGAAAAAGGAAGAACTCGGGCTGAACCGATCCCTGCCTGTCCAGTACGTCCAGTATCTCTGGCAGATCTGTCACCTCGACCTGGGTGAATCCATGGTATTCAAGGAAAAGGTGACCCGAGCCATTTCCGACAAACTGCCGGCAACCATCGAGTTGACGTTTTTCGGGATGATCATTACCCTCTTCATGGGGGTCTTTTTGGGGGCCTATGCCGCGGACAAGCGGCGTTCGACCCGGGACTACGGTATCCGGCTTTACGGTATTGTGGTCTATTGCATCCCTGTCTACTGGATGGGCCTCATGCTGCAGCTCATCTTCGGCATCTGGCTCAACGTGCTTCCCATCGCCGGCAGGGTCGGCGCCAGGATTTTTACTTCTGATTTTGAGAAAACCGGGCTCTACGTACTGGACACCCTCATGGCGAGGGACTTTGCTTCCCTGGGGGATGTCCTGCTCCACCTGGTCCTGCCCGCATTTACGCTCGGGATCGTGCTCTCTGGGATTTTTGTGCGTCTGACCCGGGCCAATATGCTGGATGTCCTGAAATCGGACTATATCCTTGCGGCGGAGGCGAGGGGGATTCGACACCGCAAAATCGTCTACAAACACGCCCTGAAGAATGCCTTCATCCCCATTTTGACCATGATGGGTCTCCAGTTCGCCCTCCTCATGGCCGGGGCTGTCCTCACGGAGACCACGTTTTCCTGGCCGGGCATGGGACGATTGCTCCTCGAAAGAATCTACCTGAGGGACTATCCGACCATTCAGGGTGTCATCATCGTCGTTGCCCTGGTTGTGGCCATGGCTTCCCTTTTGGTGGATGTGGTCTATGCCATGGTGGATCCGAGAGTGAGGTACTAACTCAGACATGAAATACTCACCAGCATCGGGGATGGCCAGATTGATCTCCGGGTTCACCGGGCTCGGGAAAAAATACGGGCTCGAGTGGTGGATCCTGGTCGTCGGCGCCTTGATCATCCTGGCCATCGTCTACATGGCGGCCTTTCCCGGCACCATTGCACCCTTCAGTCCCTATGACCAGGAAACAGGGCCTCAACTCGCCCCGCCGGGTGCGGTGCATCTCATGGGAACCGACAACCTCCAGCGGGATGTCTGGTCCAGGATCGTCTTTGGTTCACAGACCATTCTCAGGGTGGCGATCCTGGCCGCACTGGTTTCATCCATCTTCGGCATCACCCTGGGGCTTATTTCCGGTTTTTCAGGGGGCTGGTTCGACCGGGTTCTCTCCCTGGTCATGGATTCCCTCTATTCCTTTCCGGGCCTGATCCTGGCCATTGCCTTCGCCGCCATGCTGGGGCCGGGGGTCGTCAACATCATGCTGGCCGTTTCAGTCATCTACATCCCCACCTATTTTCGACTGGTGAGGGGGCAGACCCTCTCCATCAAAGAAGAGCTTTATGTGGAGGCGGCTGAGGCCATCGGTGCGTCCCGCTTCACCATATTGTGGCAGTACATCTTTCCAAACGTCATTGCCACGACGGCGGTGGTATTCACCTTGAACGTGGCTGACGCCATCATGACCGAGGCGGCACTGACCTATCTCGGCCTGGGACTCCCCCCATCCATTGTGGACTGGGGCATGGACCTGGCCATGGGGAAAAAGTTCCTGCCCTCGGGTATGTGGTGGCTCATCACTTTTCCCGGTGCTATGATTTCCCTCCTGGCCCTGGGATTCACCATGCTGGGAGAGGGGCTTGCGGAGATCCTGAATCCCAGGCTTCTGGAGCGTTAGACGGGTGGAAAACATCCTGGAAATAGAAAACCTATCGGTTCACTTCCCTATCAATATAGGAACGGTCCGCGCCGTGAACCATGTGAGCCTGAAGATCAAGCACGGGGAGGTGATGGGTCTTGTGGGTGAAAGCGGGTGCGGAAAATCCACCCTTGGGTTCTCCATTCTCAGACTCCTCAGACCTCCCGGCAATATCGTTGAAGGCAAGATCGTCTATCATGGCAAGGATATCGTTAAGATGAACCAGCACGAACTCCTCTCCCTGCGGGGCAAAAAGATTGCCATGATTTTCCAGGACCCTTTGACCTCCCTGAACCCCCTCTTTCGCATTGATCAACAATTCATCGAGACCCTTGAGACCCATGAAAAGGGCATAGGCAGAAAAGAGGCATTCAAGCGGGCCGAAAGTATGCTGGAGAGTTTGGGCATCGCACCGGAGAGGCTTCTTGAATATCCCCATCAGATGTCAGGCGGCATGCGACAGCGCATCATGATCGGAATGGGACTCATCCTGAACCCGGATTTTCTGATTGCAGACGAACCGACCACGGCCCTTGACGTGATCGTTGAGGCCCAGTTCCTCGACCTGCTGAATGACCTTCGGAAACAGTACAACCTGACGATTATTCTCATTACCCACAATCTTGGAAACGTTGCGCAACTGGCGGACAGGATCACGGTCATGTATGGGGGAAGCATTGCGGAAGTCGGATCGGCCAATGAGATTTTCGAGGAGCCGCTTCATCCGTACACCCAGGGCCTGCTGGCCTCCATACCCAATATCAAACTGGACCAGCCAAAGCTCGAAACCATGGCAGGAAGCCCTCCCGACCTGGTGAACCCGCCCACGGGCTGCGTGTTTCATCCCCGGTGCTCCCGGTCGATGGATGTCTGCATGCGCGACAGACCGGAGATGGTCGCAAAAGACGGGCACCAGGTTTCCTGCTGGCTCTATGGATGACGATCTTGATGGAAGAATTGATAACGGTTAGAAATCTCAAAAAGCACTTCCCCCTCCAGAAGGGTCTTCTCGACAATCTGCTGGCCAAGGAAAAGCGCTCTGTCAGGGCCGTAGACGGTGTCTCCTTTTCCATCAAGAAAGGAGAGGTCCTCGGTCTCGTTGGCGAGAGCGGGTGCGGTAAGACGACGACGGGCCGGCTCATCCTGCGGCTTCTGGAGCCAACCTCGGGCGAGATACTGTATCAGGGGATTCCCCTGTCTTCCTATTCAACCATCCACATGGCAGGGATGCGGAAGAAAATGCAGATCATCTTCCAGGATCCCTATGCCTCTCTCAGTCCCCGCATGTCCATCGGCAAGGCCGTCTCCCACCCGTTGGCGATCCATAGCCACCTGGGCAAGGTCGAGCGGAAACAGATCTGCCTCCAGATCATGGAAAAGGTCGGTCTGACGCCCGCTTCGTTTCTCTACAGGAAATACCCGCACCAACTCTCCGGGGGCCAGCGGCAGCGCGTGGTAATCGCCAGGGCCCTCATCACCCGGCCCGAGTTCGTGGTGGCCGATGAACCCATCGCCATGGCGGACGTATCGGTCAGGGCCCTCATCCTGGAATTGATGGGACAGCTCAAAGAGGAATTCGATCTTACCTACTTATTCATCACCCACGACCTGGCCACATGCAAGTACATCTGTGACCGTGTGGCCATCATGTACCTGGGAAAAATCGTAGAAATCGGCCCCTTGGATAAGGTCTTCAAGAACCCCATCCACCCCTACACCACCACGCTTCTTGCGGCCGTTCCGGTACCGGATCCCAAGTTCAGGAGGACCGAACCCATCCCGACGGGTGAGATCCCCAGTGCCATCAATCCCCCTCCCGGCTGCAGCTTTCATCCCCGCTGCCATTTCGCCAAACCGGAGTGTCGCATTAATGACCCGGATCTGGTTGCCGTGGATAACGATCACCAGGTCGCTTGCCCGGTCCGGAGTGTTTCCCTGCAATAAATCAGAGTTTTTTCTCCGCCATTCCGTGGGGTCGTGCTTGCACTATTATGCCCGCTGAGGTATGCTTGCCAGAATTTTCAGAGGAGACAGAACCCCATGCAAATCCATAAAAGTATTGCTTTCATCCCCGGACAGGACGAAATGATTCCCGATTCCCACACCTACGTGATCGGTCTGCCGTCCAGCAACGATCTCTCCCTGATCGACCCCGGTCTTATGGGCAAAGGACGGTATAAGATTGAGGCCATAAAAAGCGACGGCATCGATCCGTCCGCGATCAAACGGGTCATCATGACCCATACACACCTGGACCACATCGGCTGCCTGTCCGAGATCCTGGAATGGATACCGCAGGCGGAGCTCTGGGTCCACAGGGAAGAGGCCGTGTCCCTGGAGCAGGGAGATGAACGAACGGTCTATGGAATGGAAATGTTCAAGAGCATGTGCCAGGCCCAGTACGGAATCAACCCGGGAGCTTTTCGGTTCCAGGTGGATCGCAAACTGGAAGGCGGCGCAAGCCTTGAAATCGGCGGCATGACCTGGGATGTGGTCCATATCCCCGGGCATTCCAGCGGCAGCATCGCTCTATTCAATGCGGACGGGAAGATTCTTATCCCGGGAGATACGGTGTACGCGGATTACGCCATTGGGCGGTTCGACCTCCACGGCGCCGGTGGCCCCCAGCTCAGGGACTCCCTCAAATCCCTGTCCGAGATGGACGTGAGCATGCTTCTTCCGGGGCACAACCGAATTATGGAGCAAGTCCCTGAAGGATATATCCGGGATACGGCACGCCAATGGGAACCGTATCTTTCTTAGAAACAGTGAATGAAAGAAGAAGACATGAAAGAATTCAATCCTGAGCACATCCAGGCCATTGCGGCCACCGTCAACAACTGCCCTTATTTCAAACTCCTTTCAATAGAACTCGTGTCCCTCGGGTGGGGCGAATCCCATCTTGAGTTGGATATTCAGAAAAAGCATTTACAACCGTACGGACTCGTCCACGGCGGTGTCTG
>CAYUCJ010000023.1:0-17491 GCA_964443285.1 uncultured Desulfobacteraceae bacterium
GCCACAAAGGAGGTGTAGGCTGTCATGAGGTTGTAGGTCAGCCCGAGGCTGGTCACCTCTTTGACGATCTCCCCGTCTCTTCTGATCCTGCCGTAGTCTGAAAGCAGGCCGATCCGATGTCTCGCCCACAGATAGCGAAGTGCAACGTTGGATTTCATGGGCCTGGTCCCGGCCACGTCAATCACGCGCGAGTAAGGAAATTCCCCTGTGACACCCTCTATCCTGATGTGGCCTTCAGGCCTTCCCCGCCATTTCCCGAAGACAATGACCGGGCGTTCGGCCATCACGTCCGGAATGCTTTTGGGCTCCACATCGTAGACCTCAAAATCTCCAAAATCCATCTCAATGGAGGTCAGCACCGGTGTCTGAATGAGCTTCCTGAATTTTGCGGCAGCCCCTTCGGCCTCCTGGGGCCGGGTGACCACAAAGGGTTCTCCCATCCCGACACGGGCCATCCCTTCGATGATGTAGCGGTTAACACTGGATCCGATACCGAAGGTGAAGACGTTGGCCTCTCCCAGATGGTTGCGGATCAGATCAAAGGTCTCCTTTTCCACCCTCACGTAACCGTCGGTCGCAATCACCACGGTCCTGGAAATTCCTTCAACCCTGGGGAGGGCCAGGGCCCCTTTCAGGGCGGGTAGGAGCCGGGTCCCGCCTCCCCCTCTTTGCTGTTCGATCACGTGAATCGCCCGGTTCACATTCGCCGCCGTCGCCGGAAGGGAACGGTCCGAGAGGACGCTGGATCCCCCTGCAAAGAGCACGACGTTGAATTGATCGTAGGGCCGGAGATTGCCGATCAGGTCCTTCAGGAGCCTTTTTGAAACAGACAGCGGGAATCCGTGCATGGACCCGGATACATCCACGATGAAGATGTACTCCCTGGGCGGGATCTGTTGCTCGATCACCCTTTCCGGAGGCTGGAGCATGGCCAGAAAAAAGTTTTCGGTTTCTCCCTCATAGAGGAGAATGCCCGATTCCACCCGCTTTCCGGCAAGCCGGTATTTCATGATGAAATCCCGGTTGCCGCCCGATTTCTCTAAAGGGTCCAGCCGGATCGATGCACGGGTGGGTCCTTCATAGGCCATTTGAACCCGGTGCGACGGGCAGGTCAACTCCTCGATGGGGAGACCGGCCGACAGTTTGATCCGGATGTCGAAGCGATAGGTCGGTGGCTCCCCTTCATGCAGGTAGGGATTTCGAACCCACTGCTCCCCGGCAGGGACCACCATTGCAGGTTGATTCGAATAGCGGGGGCCCACCACGGTGGGGTAAACGAATGCGTAAACCTTGTCTTCCGGGATCAGCAATTCCGTATATCTCAGTTCCACTTTGACCACATCTCCCGGCAGGATATTGGCCACGTTCATCTGGAAGACGTTGGGCCTCTGCTGTTCCAGGAGCGATGCGGTCTTTCCCTCCCTTCGGGCCTGCTCATAGGCCCTCCTGGCCTCATCTCTTTTCCGGATCTTGGCGGCGATGGTCCTTTCTCCAATGGTCATCTTCATGCCGTAGACAGCGGCCCTGGTGGATGCCGGAAAGATGTAAACGGCCTCCAGAGCGCTTTTCCCCTCGTTCCTGTAAGTCTGTGTGACGACCACATCGGCAATCACGCCCGCGACGTTCACCTTAACCTCAGTTGACTTCAGTGGAAGGCGATCCGTAGAGGGATCATCACTCCTGACGAAAAAAAAGGGGGATAGGCTCCTGTCCTGGTCCTCTTTTTGCTGAGCGTGCAGGGGACCGCCCCAAAAAATAAAAATGGCGATGATGAATCGTGCGACAATCCTGATTTTGATCTTCATAACGTTTCCTCCCTGTTTGGATTTTGTGCTTCTGGTTTGATAGACAAGGAGGTTGATGAAAAGTTCCAAAAAATGCAGAAAGAAAGATATCTCCCCACCGGAAAGGACTGCATCGGGCCTCCTGCTGTGGCCCAATGCTTCAAAACGTCTTCGATTTTCCTTTTCTCATCGATCGTAGGTGAGCCGGATATCGAGCCGGACCATTTCACCGGTCCTTCGGGGTGAAGCCGGCACACCGGTCTCAAGCGATCCGATCCCGGATAGTTTCTCCAGAAAGGCGGCCAACTGTCCGGCCGGGATCTCCACGTAAAAGCTGGCGGGCCTGCCGGTGACTTCTTCATATCCGGTGTTGAGGATCCTGCCGCCGGCCTCCAGGGTCCATCGTTTCATTTCTGCCGATAGCTTGCTGTAGTCGCCGGGGATTGCAAGTCCCGCCCTGTCCGCTGTCTGCTTTTCTGCGTCAGCAGCCGGCATCGAGGCCGGTTTTTCAGCCAGGTCCGCTTCCCTGGAAGATGATTTCTGAGACAAGGCCTCTTCCGGCGCCTTCGCGCCGGACGTCTCATCCGGATAGCGTTGCTTTCGCTTCCCATTGCTCCGTGCCAATCTCTTCTCGGCGGCAGGTGCAGGCTTCTCTTGACGGGAAAACGCATATTCGCTCCCTTTTGAGACCCGGAGGGCCAGTTCTATGGGCTTCTCCGCCTTTTTCTTCTGGATGTTCTCGGCCTTCAGCAGGGTGGGCCTGCGCTTGGACCCCTTTCCGAGCTTTGCGGGCTCCGGAGCGGCCTCCATCGCTTTCTCCGCCGCCACCTCTCTCCCCGGTTCCTGCATGAGGTTGGTCACCTCCTCCGACGTCCTCATATTGTGAAAGATGAGAAGGACGAGGATGCACGCAGTGGCGAGAGATGCCACCTGGATGGGGATCTTCACACGAAAGGGAACGAACAGGCTGCGGGAGATTCTGGACAACCGCGAACGTCGTTCGATCCGCTGATGGACTTCTTCCATGAATCCATCGGGTGCCTTCATGACACCCATGGACCCGAGGGAGCGAATGACTCTCCCAAGGGCGTCCAGTTCATCCCGGCAATCCGCGCATGACTCCAGATGTCTCGCGACCCGTGCCGATTTCTCGCTATCGAGCACACCATCCACATATTCGGACAGGAGTTCTTTGATCTCCGGACATTCCATAATTAAATCACGCCTCGCAGTCTGTTCCTCAGATTGAGTCTGGCCCTTGCGAGCTTCGATTTGACCGTGCCGAGGGGGTAGCCGGTAATGGTTGAAACCTCATCATAGGAGAGCCCTTCCATGTCCCTCAGGATGATCACGGATTTCTGTTCCCGGGGGAGGGAGTCAATGGCCTTTTGAATCAGCATTGTTTTCTCTTTCCTGAGAAGCAACCCGTTGGGCGTCGGTCCTTCATCTTTCAGGTTTACTGCCGGGTTGCCGCTTTCCCCGTTGCCGGGATCAGGGAACACTACCATCCTTTTTCCGTGCCTGAATTGGGAGGACTTGAGCCTGTTTTTGCAGGTATTGACCGCAATTCGATAGAGCCACGTGGAAAAGCTCGATTCCATCCTGAACCGTTTCAGGGAGGTATAGACCTTGACGAAGGTCTCCTGGGCCATATCCTTTGCTTCCTGGAAGTCTCCAAGAAACCGGTAACAGAGGCTGAACACCCGATCTTTGTGTTTCAACATGAGGTGATCAAATGCAGAACGGTCCCCTGCCTTGAAGTCCCCGACCCACTTCATGTCCCTTTCATTATCTTTTTCGCTTCCGCTTCTATTCATTGATGTTGGACACCGGGATGGGAGAAATGTTCCGGTTTTTCGAAAAAAAGACCATCACTCCACTGGTGCTCGCGGTAATCTCCAGTCTCGTTACGAATGACTCTCCGGTCCTTCTCGGGAATTCCGGGAAATCTCTATTGAGCCTTTTCTTGACACTTTCTTCCTATTTCCTCCGGTAAGACGCCCTGAACCGTCGAACCGGAGGGTCTTCGTTGTCCATGTAGTCCTCGAAATGGGCCTGTTTCAGGCCGAAGTTCTGGAAAAATCCCAGTTCATCCTTCGTGAGGGGCCAAGGCATCTCCCCTTCCGGATCGGTAGCTTTTCGACCTCGGGCAATGACAAGCAGTGTCCCTTGCTGGGCAACAAAAGAGACAATCTGAGCGATCGCTTCTTGCCAGAGATCCGGCGGAAGCACCTGAAGTGTGTACGACTCAAGAACGAAGTCAAATTTGCCTCGCCACTCAACCGGGGCCTGCAGCAAATCCGCCACGACGTACAAGACGCGTGATTGTGGATGGCGGTGCCGGCACCACCTAATAGCTGATTCTGAGATATCGAATGCCGTCGTCTCGAAATCCCGTCGAGCCAGTTCTTCCGCATCGTCCCCCAGGCCACATCCGATTTTGAGTGCTTGGCGCCCATGGCCATCAACCTGATGCTCCTCGAGCCAGCTAACAAGATTGGGATTTGGAGCCAGATCCGCCCAGGGAATAATCGATACATCTGTGCCCGCCTGTGCATACAGATCCTCAAACCAGCCTAGTGGATCTCTGGCGGCTAGATGTCTGCGCGCAATTTTCCTCGCGATCACTCTGTGTGTTTCACTCATGACATCCCCTCCCCAATGTGGTGCTCACCCGCATGCCATCGGAGCGGGCGAACCCAAAGTGCAGATTCAGCTTTTCGCGTTTAGCACAAGGTTATTAAACCCCGCGATGGTTGCTATTTGCAACGAAAAAAACGGTCGCTCATATGGACATTCGCCAAGCAGAAATCAGACCCGAAGTTCTCCGCAATGGTTACCGGTGGTGAGTGCAATGGCCACTGAAAGGCGGTGGAACGGTCAGGCTATACGGAAAATCATTTTTTCTTGACAACCTGGAATGCTTGTTTGTATATTAACATACATTGATTATAACAGGTGCGCCATACCGTCCAACCGATCTTAGAATTGCGCTCGATCACAAGGGAGATCCTGAATAGATGCCTTTTGCCAAACATGCGCCCATTTATGCTCAGGTAGCGGAGACTATCCGAGAGAGGATACTGAGCAACCATTACCAGGCTGGAGGTTTCATACCCCCTGCCAAAACTTTGGAAAAGGAGTTTGAAGTAAGCAACATCACAATCCGAAAAGCCATAGAGCTGCTTGTCCAGGACGGGCACCTAATCCCGAAACAAGGCGTCGGAACCCAGGTTGCTCAAAGCCAGGAGGATTTGGTTGAGATCGAAATTACAGGAAATTTCAAGGAATGGGTCTATTCGGCTTTAGGAAAGCAACGCCCGCTGAAGATTGATGTCCTGGACACATGCCTGGCTCCATGTCCCCGGCGGATCCAAGAGATCTTTTCCCTGAAACCGGATGAGGACATATGGCGTATGAAACGTGTTCGAAAAATAGGAAGCCAGCCTATATCCTATTATGTCAACCATGGCCCTGCCTGGATGATTGAAAAAGTCGGGAAAAAAGACTTTGCAGAAAAGCCCTTCCTCCACGTTTTCCAGGATATTTGCGGCATTAAGTTGTCCCGAGTGAGGCAACAGGTGCAGGCCGTTGTGGCCGACATGGATCTGTCGAAAATTCTGGATATTGATTTTGGTGATCCCCTTTTTTTCGTTGAGAACATTTACTATTCTGAAAAAGACGAACCGGTGGAAGTAACCTATATGTATTTCCGCGGGGATCGATACCGCTATAAAACTACATTTGGTCTTTGAGAAAACGTTTCCGCTATCTGGAGAGTCTGATGTCAATGACAATAGTTGAAAAGATAATGGCCGCCCACACGGACCTGGATCGGGTTTTACCCGGCCAGATTGTCGAGGCTGATCTTGATTTTGTTTTTGCAAACGACATCACGGCACCTCTGGCCATTCAGGTTTTTCGCAAGGCCGGGGCTAAACGGGTGTTTGATCCCGAAAGAGTTAGTCTCATTCCGGACCATTTCATACCGAACAAAGACATCAAGTCCGCCATGCAGGCACAGATCATGCGTGTATTTGCCCGGGAACAGAGGCTCCCTTATTACTTCGAGGTGGGACGGTCGGGTATTGAACATGCCCTTTTGCCCGAGCTGGGGCTGGTCCTACCAGGAGATCTGATTATCGGCGCTGACAGCCATACGTGCACTTATGGCGCCTTGGGAGCCTTTTCAACAGGTGTAGGCTCTACAGACATGGGGGCGGCGATGATCACGGGCCGGTCCTGGTTCAAAGTACCGCCGTCTCTGAAATTCATTTTCGAAGGCCGGCTTCGTCCCTGGGTTGGAGGCAAGGACCTGATCCTTCATACCATCGGACGCATCGGGGTGGACGGGGCCAATTACAAGGCCATGGAATTTGTTGGCCCTGTGATGGCATCCTTACCCATGTCCGATCGGTTTACCATGTCCAACATGGCCATCGAAACCGGAGCAAAAGTGGGAATCGTTCCGCCGGACAATACCACCGAAGAATACGTGAAAGGCCGTGCCAAGCGGGAATACAGATTCTACGCCTCGGATCCCGACGCCGCTTATGAGAAAGTCTTTGAGTGGGACGTCTCTGATCTGGAGCCCCAGGTGGCCTGTCCCCACAGTCCGGAGAACGTGGCTTCGGTAAGGGAACTTTCAGAAGTCGCTGTCGATCAGGCGGTCATCGGCTCGTGTACAAATGGCAGGATCGAAGACATGAGGATAGCTGCCGGAGTACTTGAAGGCCGGAAGATTGCCCCTGGGATGCGGTTGATCATTCTTCCTGCCACCCCATGGATCTACAAACAAGTCGTGGACGAGGGTCTCATGGATACCTTTCTGAAAGCCGAGGCAGTGGTAAGTACACCCACATGTGGACCCTGTCTGGGTGGATACATGGGCATTTTGGCCGAGGGTGAGAGGGCCATCTCCACAACGAATCGCAACTTTGTGGGCCGAATGGGACATGTCAAAAGTGAGGTCTACTTATCCTCGCCGGCTGTCGCGGCCGCAAGTGCTGTTATGGGCCGAATCGCTCACCCTGACGAAGTTTGCAAAAAAAAAGGGATATGATATGAAACTGCAAGGCAAGGTCTGGAAATTTGGCGATGACATTGATACAGATGCCATTGTCCCGGCTCGCTATCTGAACACCTCGGACCCTGACGAGCTCGCCGCTCACTGTATGGAAGATAAGGACCCGGATTTTATAAACAAAGTACGCCCAGGGGATTTTATTCTTGCAGGAAAGAACTTTGGTTGCGGTTCCTCCCGGGAACATGCCCCCCTGGCCATTAAGCATGCCGGAGTAGCCGCCGTGGTTGCGGGTACTTTTGCCCGTATTTTTTACAGGAACGCCTTTAACATGGGGTTGCCTATTCTTGAGTGCCCGGAAGCGGCGGAAGCCACAGATTCCGGCGAGAGTTTGGAAATTGATCTGGCAACCGGCGTAATCACCAATATTTCCCGGGGACAGACTTACAAGGCCCAGCCCATTCCACCGTTCATGCAGTCGCTTCTCAACGCCGGGGGACTAATTCCATATATTATGCAAAATCTGAAACCGGAGGACAACCTTGCCTAAAAACTACCGCATTGCCGCAATTCCCGGCGACGGAACCGGACCGGAAGTGATCGCCGAAGCGCTTGAGGTACTGACGTCAGCGGCCTATCGGGAAGGATTCACTGTAGAAATCAAGAACTTTGATCTGGGAGCCGGTCGTTACTTGACTACGGGCGAACTTTTGCCTCCCCATGTCCTGGAAGAGTTGAAAAGCTTTCACGCCATTTTGCTGGGTGCCATCGGAGATCCCGGTGTGAAGCCTGGAATCCTCGAAAAAGGCATCCTCCTGGAACTTCGCTTTCAATTGGATCAGTATATTAATCTTCGTCCGGTAATCCTCTATCCGGGTGTGGATACCCCTTTAAAAGACAAGGGCCCGGAAGACATCGATTTCGTTGTCGTTCGCGAGAACACCGAGGGCCTTTACACAGGGGCGGGGGGATTTCTGCGCAAAGGTACACCCAACGAAGTGGCCATTCAGGAATCCATCAATACCCGCGGAGGAGTGGAGCGGTGCGTGCGTTTTGCTTTCGAATACTGTAGACGTCGTAACAAAGACCGTAAACTCACCCTGTGCGGCAAGACCAACGTATTGACCTATGCCTTTGATCTCTGGGAACGGATCTTTAATGAAGTCGCTGAAGAATACCCGGATATTCGGACGGAATACGGCCACGTGGACGCTGTTAGTATGCGGATGATCAAGAACCCTGAATGGTTTGATGTGATTGTCACGGACAACATGTTCGGTGATATCATCACGGATATCGGTGCTATCATTCAGGGAGGACTGGGAATTGCCGCCGGGGGAAACATCAATCCCGCAGGGGTCTCCATGTTTGAACCCATCGGCGGTTCTGCTCCGAAATACGCTGGGAAAAATATCATTAACCCTTTGGCCTGTATTGGAGCCGTTCAGATGATGTTGGACCACCTGGGAGAAATTTCTGCCGCTCACAGGATTGATAATGCCGTTCGGAGCGTTGTGGCCAACGATATCAAAAGCCTGGCAGCCGGAGAAATGGGCCGTTCGACCCGCGAAGTCGGTGACCTGATAGTCGGCCATATCCGGAACGGAAAATAGGAACGGGGTCATTGAGTGCATTCCGGCGGTAAAGCCTGAATCGACATGAGAATAAGCTGGTCAAGAATGGTGCGGTTCAGATTGATTAATCTTCGTTCTCTATCCGATAGAAATACTCCGGCCCATTATAGCCTGTTTCGAGATACCGGAAGACCGGTAAAGGGGAAAACCAACCATTGTATTCGATTATGCTATGAACCGGGCCAAAAACACGCTGGGCCAAGCTAAGAAACTTTAATCAAACTGAGGCGCATAAAGGAGACCTGCGATGTCTGACAAAGCTCCTCCCTTACCCCTCAGCGGGGTCAGGATCCTGGAATTGGGACATGCTATTTTGCGACCATGCTGCGGTAAAATCCTGGCAGACATGGGCGCTGAGGTCATCCGGATCGAACGCGCCCCAGAAGGCGACACGACCCGTAAACTTCCCGGCTTCGGTGCCGGGTTTTTTCATTTTTTCAATCGCGATAAAAGGAGCCTGATTATAGCCCTCAAGAACGAACAGGGCAAAGCGGTCCTGAACAAACTGATCGTTTCGGCCGATGTCATGTTCGACAATTTTGCCCCGGGTGCTGTCGATCGGCTCGGTTTCAGCCATATGGCTTGCTCGGCCGTAAATCCCAGGCTGATATATTGCTCCCTGAAAGGGTTCATGCCGGGTCCATTTTTTTTAAGCAATCCTACGGGTGCAGTGAGAGGTGGCAAGGCCGGTCTTTTTCATGGATAGATGGAAGGCGAGAAGAAACCTCAGTAATATGGTCGGGAGGGAATTCAATGCCATATGAAAATGAAAGACAATTTTTCGTTATGTCTGGTTAAGTGGTTTTCTGATTTTCTTCCCTTTTTTGTCGAAATCAAATGCCGCCCTGTCAATGTGGCTGTCGCCTCGACTGTACATCTGGGTGACTTCCATTGGATGGCTTGCTTTGGTACAGTAAATCAATTCCACTGAAAAATGCGGCGCTCCAAACCCCACCCCCAGAATGGTCGAAAGATCCATATCAGCCACGGATGCCGACACTTTTTGCTCTATCCTGGAGAAGCGGACCTCGCTGCCCTCTGAAAGACTTCGACAAGACTTCCTTTACTGACATCTTGGGCCTTAATGAAGTCGAAGAACTCAGGTAATCCGTAGTTAACACTATTTTTTCCTCCCTGGCAAAAGAAAACGGACTGGTAATCGGAGACGATATGATTGTGGAATATTTGGCCACTTAAAAGGAACGGGGTGTGCCGGTTCAAATGGGTTCTTTTCGAGCTTTCACTTGACAAACAGCTCCTATTGGGTAAGATTTTATCAATTCTGGTCCGGTTAAACTGCAGTTTCCATGGGGCCGGAGAGAACAGCACGGGGGTTTTGTATGGCGGCTTTGCACCTCGATCAAATGACCTGGGCTGAGGTTAAGGCACAAATCCTCAACGGCCGGGATACGGTGGTCGTGCCCTTTGGATCCACCGAGCAGCATGGAAGGCATTTGCCCCTTGGGACGGATGCGGTGTTGGGAGATGAAATTGGACGGGGCTTGGCCGACCGCCTGAATGCTTTCCTGGCTCCAACCGTGCGGTTTGGTTGCTCAACCCACCATCTGGCCTTTCCCGGAACCATTTCCCTTGAGGAGGAAACCTTTCGACGCATCGTCAGGGATGTCGTTGCCAGCCTTTCCCGCCACGGATTTAAACAGATTGTGCTCTTGCCTACGCATGGCGGAAATTTTAAGCCGCTTGCCGAAATCGCATCAGAGATTGAACCTGCAAAAGGGTTGCGGATTCTCGCCTTCACAGACCTGGAGGCACTCGTAAAAAGGTCATTTGAAAGTTCAAGTGCCTTTGGTGTGAATGCCGCACGATCAGGGGCCCATTCGGGCGAATGGGAAACATCCCTGATGCTTTTTCTGAGGCCCCGGGAGGTGAAAATGGATCGTGCCGCCGCGGGATTCGTAGGAGAGCCGTCCGAGATTATGACCAGGGTTTTTAACGGCATTCAGGACCTGGATGAAAACGGCGTTCTGGGGGATCCCCGACCGGCCACAGGGGAAGCAGGAAAGAGATATCTGGGGGAACTGGTCGAGTTCCTTACCCTCTGGGTTCGTGACGAGCTTCAGGAAGACAGCTAGATTTCTCACCACGGCTCGGCTCGCCCTGTTTTCACACCGGCCAGAGGCCAAAAAAGAAAGCGCAGCGTTCTATCCAAGGGGATAGAACCGATATATTTTTTAACCTTAAAGGATAAGGAGTGCGGCCATGAAAAGAGAATCGGGATACGGGTTGAAGCTTTTAGGTTTCAGTGTCATGGTTGCAGTGGCATGGTGTCTTTGGATCGGTCCAACCGCTGCAGCCGCTATGGAAGACAAGGTGGTCATCGTAACCTCCTATCCCAAAGACCTGACCGGTCCTTTCAAGAAGGCCTTCGAGGCGAAATATCCGGGCACTACGGTGGAAGTCCTTCAGAAAAAAACCTCCGCCGCCGTGAAGTATATCCAGGAAACCGCACAGGGAAACACCTCCGATCTGGTCTGGGCCTCAGCACCGGACGCTTTCGAAGTTCTGAAAGGCGACGGCCTGCTTTCCAAGTATGCGCCGAAGGCAAAAGGTATCCCTGACAAGATCGGCTCCTATCCCATCAATGATCCCGACGGCTACTACGTCGGTTTCGCCGGATCCGGTTATGGAATCATGTGGAACACACGCTATCTGAAGGCCAAGAATATCCCGGTCCCGAAGGAATGGGCGGATCTGAAAAAGGCGGTCTATCATAATCATGTGGGCATGTCGGCCCCGTCACGATCGGGTACCACCCACCTGACCGTTGAAACCGTTCTCCAGGGCGAAGGTTGGGAAAGGGGCTGGGCTACATGGAAAGAGATCGCCGGCAATTTCAAGATGGTCACCGAGCGAAGTTTCGGGGTCCCCGAGGGCGTCAACAGTGGCGACTTCGGTGTGGGAATCGTCATCGACTTCTTTGGTTTTTCCTCCAAAGCCACGGGGTTCCCGGTGGAATTCGTCTATCCCACGGTCACCACCCTTGTTCCGGCCAATATCGCCATCGTCAAGAATGCCCCGCATCCCAAAGCAGCTTCAGCTTTCATCGAATACCTGCTCTCAGAGGAAGGGCAGACCCTTCTCTTGGATCCTGCCATTCGGCGTCTCCCCGTCAATCCGGCCACTTACGCCAAGGCTCCCGCGGATTTTCCGAATCCTTTCAAAGACAAATCCATCGGCGCGGCTGTCAAGTTTGACGTGGGGCTTTCCAAGAACCGGTACAATATCGTAAATTCCCTGTACGACGTGATGATTACCTACCGTCTGGCCGATCTGAGAGCGGCAGTCGGGGCCATTCAAAAAGCCGAGGCCGCTCTTGCAGGCAAGACCAATGCCGAGGCCCAGGCTCTGATCAAAGAGGCCCATACCCTCCTTGTGGCAATGCCCATTTCCGAGGCGGACGCCGTTGATGCCAAGTTCCCCGGTGTTTTCACTTCGGACGTCTACAAGAAACGTAAGAAGGCCACCGCCAAGATCCCGCCTCGACAAGCCGAGATAGAGGAAAGGTGGGACGCCTTCACAAAGCAGCATTATGCCCAGGCCAAGGAAAAAGCTGAAGAGGCCCTGCAGCTGCTGAAGTAGAAGGGGTTGCCTCCTGACCTGCCGGTTCCAAGGAGACACCCGAACCGGCAGGGGATCCTCTCGGATGCTTCTTGGAATTGGGTACGGGAAGTCGGCAGGAAGGAACGCCCCATGTCAGATTCCGAATTCCGCAAACATCCGGCGCTGACGGCGGTTATGCTGTTCATCGCCTTGTTTCTCCTTGTCTTTCTGGTCATTCCCGTCGTTCAGGTGGTCTTTGCGGCCTTCAAAGATGCGACTACCGGCCAGTTCACGTTTCTCAACTTTATCGACTTTTTCAAGACCGCCCTTTTTCGCGAATCTTTCTGGAACTCCCTCTATGTGGGCGTCATGGCGGTACTCATCGCATCGGCGTTTTCCATGCCTCTGGCCTACTTTACATCCCGTTTCGAATTCAGAGGCGCCGTCATCGTCCAGAGCCTCGGGGTCATACCGCTGATTATGCCGCCCTTTGTCGGCGCTGTTGCCATGATGATGCTTTTCGGCAGAAACGGCAGTGTCAACCTTTTGCTTGATCAATGGTTCGGGATCAACATCCCATTGATGGAGGGACTCAACGGCGTTATTTTTGTTGAGAGTCTGCATTATTTTCCATTCATCCTGATCAACCTCTCCGCAGCCCTTCAAAACATCGACAAGTCCATGGAGGAATCCGCCCAAAACCTGGGGTGCTCCGGCTTCCGTCTGTTTCGACGAATCGTGCTTCCCCTCGCCATGCCGGGATACGTGGCCGGAGCGTCACTGGTCTTTCTCAAGGTCTTCGACGATCTCGGAACGCCGCTCCTACTGAATGTCAACAATATGCTGGCCCCTCAGGCCTATTTGAGGATCGCTTCCATCGGCATCAAGGATCCCATGGGGTATGTGATATCGGTTTTCCTGGTCGTGATTGCCCTGGCCTCCATGTGGCTGGCCATGCTCTCGCTGAAAGGGAAAGACTACGCCACCGTTCAGAAGGGTGGAGGAGGACTTGACAAGCGCCGTATGCGGCCGTGGGAGAAGGTCCTTTCCTGGACCATTATCCTTTTGATTATGGCCCTGGTACTGGCGCCCCATTTCGGCCTCACGCTGCTTTCCCTGGGAAACATCTGGTCGTTCAGTGTCCTTCCCGATGCCTTTACCTTTGATCATTTTCGCGCTATTTTTACCGAAACGCCCGAGTATATAAACAATACCATCCTCTATTCGTCTCTCGCCGGGGTCATCGACGTCATTCTCGGTACGGCTATTGCCTACATCGTTCTTCGCACCGCTCTGGTTGGACGTAAAATACTGGACTACATGGCCATGTCCGCGGTTGCCATCCCAGGACTGGTCATCGGCATCGGATACCTTCGTACCTTCTTTGCTTTGCGGGTCCCGTGGCTGGAGAACCAGCCCGTTGCCACATGGTGGGTCGCCATCGTGGTCGCTTTATCCATTCGTCGCCTGCCCTATGCCCTTCGCGCCTGCACCGCCGCCCTGCAGCAGGTAAGTGTCTCCCTTGAAGAGGCTGCGGAAAATCTGGGGGCCGGGAAATTTTCAACCATACGCAAGATTGTGGTCCCGCTCATGGCCGGGGGGATACTTGCGGGCTTCGTAACGAGCTTTGCCACTGCCGCAGTGGAACTGGGCATGACGCTGATGCTGGTGTCCAGGAACGCCGATGGCCCACTTTCCTACGGCATTTATGTTTACATGCAGAGTGCCGCGGGCCGGGGCCCTGGGGCCGCTCTGGGCATTGCAGCCGTATTCGTGGTGGGAATGAGCACCCTGATTTCTCACGTGTTCATCGACAGACGTCAGAAAAAAATTGGAATGAGGCAGACAGGCTGAAGCAGCCAGCACAGGAGTCCCACATGGCGAACAACGCATTCAAGGAGAGAAAGGGTTCGGGCTCGAGCGTCACCTTGAAAGGAATTGATCTTTCCTTCGGCAAGACCCGCGTACTGAAGGGGATCGACATCCATATCAACTCCGGTGAATTCTTCGCCTTTTTAGGACCATCCGGATGCGGCAAGACAACGCTTATTCGTCTGATTGCAGGATTCGAATCGGCCCAGAAGGGGGAAGTGTATATCGGGGACCAGGAGGTCTCCCACCTGCCCCCGTGGCGGCGAAATGTGGGCATGGTGTTCCAAAGTTATGCCCTCTGGCCCCACATGACGGTCAGGAGGAACGTTTCCTTCGGGCTGGAAGAGCGGCACGTGGTTCGCAGCCGGATCAGGGATCGCGTCAACAGGGCCCTCGATCTTGTGGGCTTGCTCGATCTCGCCGACCGGCGCCCGTCTCAACTTTCAGGAGGTCAGCAGCAACGCGTGGCCCTGGCCCGAACCATCGTCATTGAACCGCAGGTGCTCCTTCTAGACGAACCCCTCTCCAACCTGGACGCCGGGCTTAGGGTCCAGATGCGACGCGAGCTGCGCCAGCTCCAGCGAAAGCTGTCACTGACCACCATTTTCGTCACCCATGACCAGGAGGAGGCCAACACCACAGCCGACCGCATCGCCGTTATCAGCGACGGCATCATTCAACAGGTGGGGTCGCCCATGGAACTTTACGACAGCCCTGCCAATCTGTTTGTTGCCAAATTCCTGGGCGTGGCCAACGTCCTTGAAGGAACCGTGGCGCTTCAGGAGGGGAAGCCTGTCTTTCGTTCGCTGGACGATGCGGTGGTCATTCCCATAGGAGGGTCCTCCCGGGAAAGAGTCCATATCGTCTTCCGACCCCAAAACCTGACCATCCATCCATCGGAGGCGGTTCCGGCTCCGGGAACGGCGGATCTTCGCGGCAGGGTCGAACAACGCGAGTTTCTGGGAAGCGTGGTTCGCTATCGCGTGTCCCTGGGGCAGCATTCCCTCCTCGTGGACAAGTCCTACCAGCTCGGAGAACCACCCATCCAGGAGGGCACACCGGTGACGCTTTCCCTGGACAGGGAGAAAATCATATCGCTGCCGCATTGATCGAATCGTAAAAAGCCCACTCCTCAAGGCTTCCAACGAAGTCGCTTTTTCATCCGGGTCCAAGGAAGCGGATCTGAGAATTTTTTTCATGTGCTTTCTCATAATGCACTTGGCAACTCACTTCTACATGGACGACTATTTGGGGTTCACGCCTCCCAAACCCTACGCGCTTTTATGGCGCAACTCTGAACCCCAAATCGGCGTCCATCCCCTCCGGAGTGATTAGAAAGCATTTGAAAAAGATTGTCAGGTTCGGTTCCTCTTCGTTCCCGACAGCTTGCTGCTTGCGACATAAACCAACTTTTTACTGACGGAATCCGAAAAGATACCCGACGGCTTCATCATCCACCTGAAACGGGTATGTGAATATCCAGTACGTCCCCGGGCATGAGTTCATAGTCAAACCCTTTCTGTTTCCCATTGACGAACACGTGAATCATGAGGTCGTCAAAGGATTCCACCGTCCCCATGGATCCGGTCTTTTCCAGGAGCTCCTGGACCTTCGTGCCCTGTTCCACCTCCATGACCAGATCCTTCCCCGAAGCGAAGAGGGATCGCAGTTTTTCGGTCAGACCGACGGCAAATATGGATTTTATCCTGATCCTCATTCATGTCTCCTCATAGCGGCAGATTGCATTAGGGGCATCATACCCGTTCCCGGAAAGGGAAACAAGCTTTCCTGAAAGCGCTCCTCCTACGCCCTTCCGAAAAGGACAGCGGCACATTTTTCTTTTGCAGGACGATAAGGCTTAGGCTACTATGAAATCCATTGAAAAAGGAGGGATCGGAATGGAAACAATCAACAAGGATACGGGAAGTGAAAAGGAGAGCCATCCGGCCACTCCCCAGCCCCATTTCATCCGCAATATCATTGCGGCGGATTTTGAATCGAACAAGTTCGGCGGCCGTGTTCACACCAGGTTCCCTCCCGAACCCAATGGCTACCTGCACATCGGACATGCCAAATCCATCTGCCTCAATTTCGGACTGGCCACTGAAAACAACGGGCTCTGTAACCTGAGATTCGATGACACCAACCCCACCAAGGAAGAACAGGAATTTGTGGAATCCATCATCGAAGACGTGCGGTGGCTGGGTTTCGACTGGGGTGACAGGAAATACTACGCCTCCGATTACTTTGAGAAACTCTACGAATATGCCGTTCAACTGATCCGCAAGGGCAAGGCCTTTGTCTGCGACCTGAGCCCTGCCGAAATCAGGGAATACCGGGGGACCCTCACGGAACCGGGAAGGGAGAGCCCCTTCCGTAACCGTTCCTCGGATGAAAACCTCGATCTGTTCCAGCGCATGCGGGCAGGTGATTTTGAGGACGGTTCCCGGGTCCTTAGGGCCAGGATCAACATGGCCTCCCCCAACTTGAACATGAGAGACCCAGTCATCTACCGCATCCTGCACGCCGAACACCACCGGACGGGCGCCAAGTGGTGCATCTATCCCATGTACGATTTCACCCACGGCCTGTCAGACTCCATTGAAGGCGTCACGCACTCCATCTGCACCCTGGAATTCGAGGACCACCGTCCGCTCTACGACTGGTTTCTCGATGAACTGGGGGTCTACCATCCCCAGCAGATCGAATTCGCCCGACTCAACCTCACCTACACCGTCATGAGCAAGCGGAAGCTTTCCGGGCTGGTGGCAGACGGTCATGTGACGGGGTGGAACGATCCCAGGATGCCCACCCTTTCCGGACTTCGCAGACGCGGGTACACCCCCGAGGCCATCAGGAGCTTCTGCGAACGCATCGGGGTGGCAAAGCGGGACAGTATGGTGGATATGGCCCTGCTGGAGCACTGCCTCCGCGAGGACCTGAACAGGCGCGCCCTCAGGGTCATGGGGGTACTTCGCCCTCTTCGCGTGGTGATCGAAAACTATCCGGAAGGCCGGGTGGAAGAACTCGAGGCCATCAACAACCCCGAGGATCCCGCCATGGGAACCAGGCAGGTCCCCTTCTCCCGTGTCATCTACATCGAAAGGGACGATTTCAGGGAGGACCCGCCAAAGAAATTCTTTCGCCTGGGCCCGGGACGCGAGGTGAGGTTGCGTTATGCCTATTTCATCAAATGCGTTGACGTGGTGAAGGACGAACAGACCGGGGAAATTCTTGAACTTCGCTGCACTTACGATCCTGACACCAAGGGGGGATATGCCCCGGACGGACGCAAGGTCAGAGGCACCCTCCACTGGGTTTCCGCCGCCCATGCACTTAAGGCCGAGGTCAGGCTGTACGACAGCCTGTTTTTAAAACCGAACCCGGCGGAAGAGAGCGGGGAGTCCGGCTTCACCGATTGTCTTAACCCGAATTCCCTCGAGATCCTGGAAATGTGCTACCTGGAGCAGACGCTGGCGGGAGCCGCCCCCGACAGATTCTACCAGTTTGAACGGCAGGGCTATTTCTGCGTGGACCCTTTCGACTCTTCTCCCGACGCCCCGGTGTTCAACCGGACGGTCCCCCTGAGGGATACCTGGGCCAAGATACAACAGGCG
>CAYUCJ010000024.1:0-17391 GCA_964443285.1 uncultured Desulfobacteraceae bacterium
TCGGCACCCTCCTGGCCTTTCCCGGAGGGATGATCGGCGCCTTCCTGGCGGGCCTGGCTTACAGGGGATTCAAGAACATCTACCTGGCCGGCGCTGGAGAGGTCATCGGGACGGGTATCCTGGGAGCCCTGGCAAGCGTCTGGATCGTGGCCCCGGTATTCATGGGGAAGTCCATGCCGATCCTCACCCTGATCATTGCATTCAGCGTCAGCACCCTGGGGGGGACCACTATCGGCATCATCGCCCTCCACCTGTTGCGGAAGGCCTCCATCTGGAAACCGTGATCCATCTTTCCCACATAAACTATCGGTACGATCCACTCTCAGCCGGTTGGGCACTGAAAGACTTACACCTCGACATCGGAAAGGGGGAGTATGTTCTCGTCTGTGGAAAGAGCGGTTCGGGCAAGTCTACCCTCGGCTATCTCCTCAACGGCCTGATCCCCCATTTCTTCGACGGCGAACTTCAGGGGCGCGTATCGGTAGGGGGAAAAGAAACGCGGAACCTGACCGTCGCCGGCCTCATGACCTTTGTTGGGCTCGTGTTTCAGAATTCGGACGCGCAGCTTTTCAACGGCACGGTGGACAAAGAGATCGGTTTCGGTCTTGAAAGCCTGGGACTGTCGCCCCCTGAAATTGAAAAAAAAGTCGAACGGACCGCCAAGGACCTTCATATTGTGCATCTCCTGGAAAGGTCCCCCGAGACCCTCTCCGGGGGAGAAAAACGGCTGGTGGCCATCGCCTCCGTCCTCTCCCTGGACCCACCCATCATGGTCTTTGACGAGCCCCTGGCACACCTGGACTGGAAGGGTGCAGAAAAGATTCGGGAGATCCTTCTCCAACTTCACAAGAAAGGAACCACCCTTGTGGTCATCGAACAGCGTGTCGGGGCCATGCACCGTGACGCAACGCGATGCCTGGTTATGGAGAAGGGCGAACTCCTTTTTGACGGTTTGCCCGGGGACGCTCACCCCCTGTTGATCGATCAACACCTGATACCCCACTACCCCGCAAAGGCGGAACGGAATGAGCGCTACGGGGCCGCCCTTCTTGAGGTACAGCAGATAAGTCATACGATGGAAAAACAGCCCGTGCTGAAGGATCTTTCCATGGAGGTGAGGGAGGGTGAGATTCTGGCCATTGTGGGACCGAACGGTGCCGGAAAGACGACGCTTGCCAAACACTTCAATGATCTTCTCCGGCCGTCCCGCGGCAATGTCCTTTTCATGGGCAAGGGATTGCGGCGACAGACTCCGACCGAGATTGCCAGGCGGATCGGGATAGCATTTCAGAACCCTAACGACCAGTTTTTCAGGACCACCGTGGCAGACGAACTGGCCGTGGGATGGAACCTCTCCGAGAAGTCTCCTCCAGGCTGGCTCGAAACGTTACAGGGCCTCTTTCAACTCCAGGAACTCCTTGGGGAGTCTCCTTATCGACTGAGCGAGGGGCAGAAAAAGAGGGTCTCCATCGCCTCGGTACTCGTGATGAACCCCAAACTGCTCGTCCTGGATGAACCCACGGTCGGCCAGGACGGCCTTTTTCTCGAAACACTGGCAGAGCTGCTTCTCACCCTCAGGGAGAAGGGATTCACCATCGTGCTTGTCACCCATGACCTGGAATTTGCAGAGGCTATTGCGTCGCGATGGATCGTGGTGCATGGCGGAAAGCTGGTTGCCGCCGGACCGCCCCGGGAGCTGGCTAAGGACGAGAACCTTTTGAAGACTGGAGCTCTGGGGAGCCGCGAATAGGAACCATTCAAGGCCCCCTGCAGGAATGTTCATGAAAGGCTTTGATCCCAGGACAAAACTCGCCCTAGGAATAATGGGGATCACCGCTGTTCTCCTTACCCGGAGCACCTTTCCCCTCGCCGTAGAAATGTTCCTTCTCTGGGGAGGCCTCCTTGCCCTGAATAGGGTGAGGCCACTGGTCCGTGCCCTCAGGCTGATCCTGCCGCTGGTGGCGATGGTATTTGTCATTGCACTCGTCTCCTTCTCTTGGGAAACAGCCCTCATTCTTGCCTTGAGGCTCTTCAACCTCTTTACGCTCTCCTTCCTCTTTTTCCAGGAGCTTGATCCCGAAGAGCTGGGAGACGGTCTCAGGAAAATGGGGCTCCCCTATGAATTCTCTTTTATTCTGACGACCGCCATGCGCTATGTCCCTCTGATCGGAAGGAGGATACGGCTCATTGCGGACGCCCAGCGTTCAAGGGGCATTGATCTGCGCCCGAGACTCCGGAACCTGCCCCGCTTCATGGCGCTTCTCATGCCGCTGCTGGTGCAGTCCTTTATCCTGGCAGAAGAGCTGGCTATGGCCATGGAATCAAGGGGGTTTGCGAGAACGGGCCGCTCCTTTCGAAGGGAATACCGCATCCCTTTGAGTGAATATGGCCTGATGTTTCTTGCCCTATGTCTCCTGACAGCTTTGGTGGTATGGGAATGGGGGTGGGTCCCATGATTTCCAGCGATCGTTCCACATGGCCGGGGAGCTTTCTCCATCGCTTCACCCTGATCATTGGGGAGGTGAACACGGGCAAGACCACGCTCACGCAGGAAATCTTTGAAGCCTTTCGTGCTCTGGATGGCGTCCGGGTGGCGGTGGTCGACCTGGCTCCAGCCATTGGGTCCTCCGATCTGAAGGGACGAACAACAACCATCGGCGGCACGCTCGAGGTGACAGGGGGCAAGGGCATCCGGTATTATCATGGCTCCTTTCATGCGCCCAGGCTCCAGGGAAATGATGAGTCAGAGGCGCTCAGACTGGCGGAGGAAAATGCGCAACTGATCGAACCCCTTTTTCAGCAGGCGCTCGCGGAAGGGCTTGACGCACTGTTCGTAAACGATTGCTCCCTCTACCTTCAGGCAGGGGAGCCCGCGAAACTGATCAGGTGGATCGGTTCGGCGGAAACGGCCATCGTCAACGGCTATTGGGGGGAGAGTCTGGGTGGTGGCATTCTCTCAACAAGGGAAAGAGAAGGGATGGCTGAGCTGATCAACCGTTCCGATCACTTGATACGACTGACAGAGAAATACCTCAAATGAAAGGGAGACAAAAATGAAACGCATACTGACCATAGCCGGTTCCGACTCCGGAGGGGGTGCAGGAATCCAGGCGGACCTGAAGACCATCACCGTGCTGGGGGGCTACGGCATGAGCGCCATAACCGCCCTTACGGCCCAGAACACGGTTGGCGTCCAGGGAGTGCATCCGGTTCCTGTTGACTTTATCAAAATGCAGATGGAATCTGTTCTTTCCGACTATGGTGCCGACGGGGCCAAGACGGGAATGCTCGCCACCCCCGAGATCGTGACAGTTGTAGCGGAGCAATTAAGAAAGTTTCGCATTCAGCTCCTGGTGGTCGATCCGGTCATGGTGGCCAAGAGCGGAGACGTGCTCTTGTCGGAAGAAGCCAGGGCCACTATCAAGGAGGTACTCCTCCCCTTGGCCCATGTGGTGACCCCAAACCTGCCTGAGGCGTCAGAACTCTGTGGATTCCCGGTAAAAGATCTTGAAAGCATGAAAAAAGCCGCCAAAACGATCCATCAACTCGGCCCCCGGCATGTCCTGGTGAAGGGCGGACACCTCAAAGGCGAGGCCGTGGATATTCTTTTCGACGGAACAGGTTTTCTTGCCTTTGATGCACCGCGGTTGGACAACCGGAATACTCACGGAACCGGATGCACTTTTTCAGCCGCCCTGACCACCTTTCTGGCTCAGGGATCAACCGTTCCCGAAGCCACACACAGGGCAAAGGCGTTCATCACCCGTGCCATCGCCCTGGGACTTGATCTTGGTGCCGGCCACGGCCCCACAAACCATTATGCGCACGTTCTTCGTTTCAAGGAACGGGAACACGTGCTCCGCGAATTGAAGAAGGCAGTTGAAAAGATTGTTCATGCGCCTGTCGGGGCCCTGATTCCTGAAATCAGGTCAAACTTGGGCTTTGCCCTGCCGGGGGCTCTCGGACCTGACGAGATAGCAGCCATACCCGGTCGCATCTCCCAGGTGGAAGAGTGGCCCGTGATATGCCGCGATCCGGCGTTCGGCGCCTCCCGCCACATTGCCAGGGTGATCCTCGCCGCCACAAAATATGATCCGGCAATGCGTTCCGCTATGGACATTCGCTATTCTGAGGAACTGGTGGAGGTCTGCAGGAATCTGGGATTCCGGATCGCCTCTTTTGACCGGAGTGATGAACCTCAAGATGTTAAGGCGCGGGAAGGATCCACGCTGGAATGGGGCACAGAGCGTGCCATCAGGAATTTCGGCCGGATACCCGATGTGATCTATGACCGGGGAGAGGTGGGAAAGGAGCCCGTCATGCGCATCTTGGGAAAGAGTCCCGGAGAAGTGGTGGAAAAGGTTCTCAGGGTCGGGGAACGTCGGGAAAGAAGCGCTGGGGATTGAAACCGTTCGCCTACCGAAATGCATCGCTCCCTATTCCTTCTTATTGCTCAGGGTGAGATTAATGACCGCAAGGATGGATGTCCCAACGATCAAAAGGAAGGATATGGCATTGATAACGGGGGTACTGCCGTCCCTGACCTGCAAATACAGATTGACGGGGAGCGTTGCTTCCGAGCCCACCAGAAAGAGGGTCGTGTTGAAATTTTCAAATGACATGAGAAACGAGACGGCCAGGGAACCAATGATTGCCGGCTTGAGATATCTGAGCGTAATGTTCCATATAACCTGAAAACGGTTGGCGCCCAGATTCATGGCAGCCTCTTCAAGGGAGTGGTCGAATTTCTTGAGTCTGGCGGAAACGATCAGGACGACAATCGTTGAAATAAATGAAAACTGCCCCAGGACCACCAGCCAGAATCCAGGTCTTAGAAGGCCGATATCCAGGCCGAGACGGTCCTCGAAAAAAAGGCCCAGGTTGTTTGTAAAGAGCAGTATGGAGATTCCGAGTATGACCCCCGGGATAACCAGAGGCGTCAACATGAGAAAAAAGAGTGCCTGTTTGAATCGAAATTCCTCCTGCTCGAAAAGAAAGGCCCCCATGGTCCCCACGACCGTTGAAAAAATCGCCACGAAAAAACCCACCTTGAAGCTGACCATGATGCTGTCCAGATTGATCTGGTCATGAAAAATCCCCGTTCGCGTTGCAGTGTCGCCCGTAAACCAGTCAAGGGAAAACCCCTTCCAGGGGAGGGATGGAAAATCCGAATTGTTGAAGGCCAGGATGCAGGTAATCACGAGAGGCGCAAACAGGAAAATGAAGTATAGGGTCATATAGAGACTGAATGTGATGGAATAGGTCCGGGTTTTTGGCAGAGACCGTATCATTGTACCACCTTGCTGAGATGCTGTTTGGAAATCCTGAGCCCTGCCCAGATAATAAGGGATGAAAGTCCCAGCAGCATGAACCCGAAGGCACTCCCGAGATTCCAGTTGAAACTGGCGATAAACTGATTGTAAATCTGCTCCGTGAACCAGAGGGAATTTTTCCCACCTATGAGGTTGGGCGTCAGATAGTTGCCCAGTGTGAGCATGAAAACCACAATGGACCCGGATACGATTCCCGGTGTGGCGTGGGGAATAATAATTCGAAAGAATATGGTCACCGCATTGGCCCCGAGATCATGGGCTGCCTCAATGAGGCTGTCATCAAGCCCTTCCAGTACCGAGATGAGGGGAACCACCATGAAGAGCATGGAGGTATACACGAGCCCCATGATCATGGTGGCGTCATTGTAAAGCATTTCAAAAGGCTTCTGAAGTATGCCCAATTTTACCAGAAAGTGATTGATAACACCGCTTTCCCGGAGCAGGATCATCCAGCCGTAGACCCTGACCAGTTCACTGACCCAGAACGGCATGAGGATGATGATTGAAAGAAAGCCCTTGAACCTCATGGATGCGACTTTGGTAATATAGAAAGCCACCGGCATGGTGACGACAAAAGTCAGGAAGGTGACGATGATGGAGTAGATGGCCGTTCTGGCAAAGGTCCGCCAGTAGATGTGCTGGAAAAAAAACGTTTTGTAGTTGGAAATGGACCAAACGAGATTACCGGCATCATTTTCGGCCCGGAAAGACATGACCAGCATATCGATCTGCGGAAGGACAATGAGAAGGAAGAGCCACAGGACGATGGGAAGGAGAAAGATGGTCAGGCCCCAGGATATCTTGTTCGTCTTCACGAGATGTCCCTCGCAGTGGGGAAATAGGTCCCCGATGCATAATTCCACCCTATTTCAAGAACATCACCGGGTTCTACGTCATCATACTGATGGGTCTGGGGTAGCGCAATTTTGAATTCCCTGTTGGAACCGACAACGTTTGCGAGCATTCTGCTGTTGGCCCCGTCAAACAGGATGGCCTTGACCTGGACCTCAAACCTGTTCACTTCGCTCATGGACTCGTCCGGTTTGATGACCAGGGCTTCGGGTCTGATAAAGAGGTCCACCCGGCTTCCAATGGAAATATTTCTTGAAATGACAACCTTGAATTGCAGATTAGCATCGGCTTCAAGGAGCGCATAGGGGGCTTGTATCTCCTTGACCCTGGACTGCCATTGATTGTTGTCTCCAACGAACCTGGCTACAAAAGGGGTACGCGGCTCGGAATAAAGCCTTGTGGGTGTATCGATTTGCTCAAATTGCCCCTTGTTCATGACAGCCACATGGTCCGACATGACGAGGGCCTCGGACTGGTCGTGGGTAATGTAGACAAAGGTGGTTCCCACGTTGTTCTGAAGCGTCTTCAGTTCGACCTTCATCTGTTCTCTCAGTTTCAGGTCAAGGGCTCCCAGGGGTTCGTCCAGGAGGAGGACGGTGGGATCCAGCACCAGACTCCTTGCAATGGCGATTCTCTGCTTTTGGCCGCCTGACAGCTGATCAATCTTTTTATCTTCGAAACCCGGCAGGCTGACCCTGTCGAGGATTTCCCCGACTTTTCGTTGAATAACCGCCTTTTTCTCTTTTCTTCTTTTCAGTCCAAAGGCGATATTTTCAGCCACATTCATCATGGGGAACAAGGCCAGGTTCTGAAAGATCAGGTTCACCGGCCGTTTGTTCGGAAGCATGCCGGCTATGTCTTTCCCGCCAATCTCAATCCGTCCCTCTGTGGGTTCCGTAAAACCGGCGATCATGCGCAGCATGGTTGTCTTCCCACAGCCGGAGGGGCCCAGTATGGAAAAAAAACGGCCCTTCTCCACATCAAAGGATACCCGGTCCACGGCTGTAAACTCCCCGAATTTTTTGACCAGATCGTAGACGGCAAGATCGATTTGCATGAGAACACCACTTAGAATCAAAAAATAGATTCGCGCTGAAAGGGCGGAGAAAAGTTTTCGCAGGATCGTAATTAATGTCAAATTCCAAAATCCAAATGTCAAATCAATGCCAAATACAATAATGACCAAACCAATCAATATTTACAATGTTGTGAGTCGCGCCATTGCCCTTGGCTTAACAGAAAGGTGGCAGGATATGGACTGGCATTTGAGCTTTGAGATTTGAATATTTCCGGCTTGTCCGGTTCGGAACGTTGGTTTGCCGGGGTGGACCTTCTGTTCCACCCCGGCCTTTGGCGCTACTTTGCAGCCTTTACCCTATCAAGAATCCTTCCTTCAATCTCCTCCAGTTTTGCCGGAACAGGAGGATACCATTTGATATTGTCAATATCCGCTTTTGAAAAACACCTTTCAAAATTTCCCCTGACCTCGGCATCAGTAAGCTTGGTGGCTCCTTCGGACGCCGTGCCATATTTTTCCAGGTTGGTAAACACGGCCGCGTTTTCAGGCCTGAGCATGAAATTGATCCATTTATAAGCGCCCGAGATATTTTTGGATTTCGCAGGAAGGGCAAACGTGTCGATCCAACCCAGGGCCCCGCTTTTGGGTGCGACAAAGTCGATGTCAGGATTTTCCGCGTGAAGCTTCCATCCCCCGTTGTCCCATGCCATGGCCACATAGACCTCACCCGACCTCATGGACTGGAGGAGGGCATCGCCGTTGGCCCAGTAGTTCTTCACCACGTCTTTGTGTTTGATCAGTTGCGATTCAACCCTGGACATGAGCGCTTTGTAGGCTTTTACGTCACCGTATTTCTTGAAAGGGTTGTCCCCCAGGGCGAAACCCAGGGCGATGAGGGTAGGCCTTTTCAGACGGTAGCTTACTCGTCCCTTGTATTTGGGGTCAAGAATAGCAAGATAATCGTTGGCACCAGGGGCATATTTCTTGTTGACGACAAGCCCTGATGTTCCCCAACAGAAGGGTACGGCATAGGATTTGCCTTTGACCTTCGTATTTGCCAGGACCGCCTTGAGCATGGAAGGAATAATCTGATTTTTCTTGATCATTGAAAGATCGATCGGCCGATAGATCTTGTACTTGGCCTGAACGGATGAGATCCTGTCCTGGCTTGGCTGGGCCAGATCAAAACCGGCGCCTCGCGTGGCTCTCAGTTTGGCGATCATCTCCTCATTATTGGTGTAGGTGACCTTGACATCGATACCGGTTTCCTTCTTGAACTTTTCAATCAGGATCTTTGGCGCATAGCCCTTCCAAGTCAAAAGTTCCAGGGTTTCAGCGGATGCACTCCCGATGCAGATGAGTGCGGCAAAGACTACGGCTGTGATGGTGAATACGGTCTTCCTGAACATGATTTCCTCCTTGTTAAAAGTTATTAGACACATTCGAATAAATACTTCTGATGAACGTTTGACAAGACTACTAAAGACCGCTTTTGGCTTCTGTCTTAGACCCTCAATGAGGTAAGGCGCTGGGGAAAATCCGTTATGACGCCATCAATCCCTGCCTTTATCCATTTTTTCATATCTTCCACTTCGTTGATTGTAAAGAGATTTATTCTTTTTCCCTTTTTCTTTGCCGTTATGATCTGCTCCCTGTCAATCAAGCTAACCCGGGCGTTATAAACAGGGAATTCGAATTTTCCCCAGTTGAGCAGTGCCATTTCCGAATTCCCGATAAGGGCCTGCACCTCGATCTGAGGGATCGCCGATTGAACCTGTTTGAGCCAATCATGGTAAAATGACGAAATAACGACGGATAACGGATCGATTCCTACATTTTTTATCAGCTTGACTACTTCTGACGTAACGGGAAAATCCTGAAAAGGTCCGGGAAGGTATTTGAGTTCAATATTGATCTTGAAATCGTTATTCCTGGTAAAGAGAAGGGCCTGTTCCAGTGAGGGGATCTTTTCGCCCCTATAGGATCGGAGGTCTTCGTCTGAAACAGCCCCCTCTTTGATCTGCCCGAAGGGATCAGTCTCCACAAAAAACGATCCTCCATCCAAGGTTTGGATCTCTTCCCACCGGAAATCCGTAAACAGCCACGGTCCCCTCCCGGGGAACTTTTTTCCGGCATCGGTGGTTCTTACAAGAGACTTATCGTGAAAAAGGAAAAGCCTGCCGTCTTTGGAAACCGCCACATCGGTCTCCCAGAGGTCAGCCCCGGAGGCAACGGCCTTCCTTGCGGCGGCTATGGTATTTTCAGGGGCAATGGACCTTGCCCCCCTGTGGGCGATATTGGTGGTCATTATCATGCATCTCTTTCTGGAATAAAAGTTTTGTCAGACTTGGTGATTCGTCATCATACTTTGGTCGCCGCATTTCATAATATCAAGAAAAAAGTGAAATTCCGGTTCCAAAATGAGCAAAAAGAGATGCAAAAATTCTCCTTACTGGGTTAAGATTGATGACTTCCTTAGAAAGGAATCGGGAAAAATGAGAAAACTAGAAGGTTTTGAGCGAAAATATCTGCGAGGTCTTGCCCACGCCCTGAAGCCCGTCGTTTTAATCGGCCGGAAAGGCCTCACTCCGGAAGTTCTTGAATCGGCGAACGCTGCACTTGAAATCCATGAACTTATCAAAGTGAAATTTCAGGATGCAAAAGAAAAAGGAGAAAAGGCGGAGCTATCCAAACTCCTTGGGCGGAAGACCCGGTCGGAGGTCGTGGGCGCCATTGGTCACACGATTATGATCTACAAACAGCAGGACGATCCGGAAAAAAGGAAGATTCGTCTGCCAAAGAAGATGACTTCATAAAAAGCTGCTTTATGCCGCAATCGGCAGCCTATGAGGAACGAAGGCGATAGAGGCATTGGGCCGAACCTGACACTCTTTTTCAAATGCTTTCTAACCACTCCGGAGGGGATGGACGGCGATTTGGGGTTCAGCGTTACACCACAAAAACGCGCAGGTTTTGGGAGGCGTGAACCCCAAATAGCCGTCCATGCAGAAGTGAGTTGCCAAGTGCACCATGAGAAAGCACATGAAAAAGATTCTCAGATCCGCTTCCTTGGAGCCGGATGAATAAGAAGACTTCGTTGGAAGTCATCATCGTGCCCATGGACGGGCGGGCACGGACCGGGATAGGCGACCGAACGAACGGGTGAGAAAAATTGACTGCTCATGTTAGAAAGAAAACTTCCGGCGGGTTGTCTGCAGGCCTCGAGAGCATCCTTGAAGAAGTATTCCATTTCAATGCCTTCAGACCCCACCAGAAAAAGGTGTGTGAATCCGTCATAAAGGGCAGTGATATCCTCCTGGTCATGCCCACGGGATCAGGCAAGTCATTGTGCTACCAGCTTCCCGGCATCGTTCGAGGCGGAACCACCCTTGTCGTCAGTCCACTCATCGCCCTGATGGAGGATCAGACTACGGCCTTGAAGGACAAAGGGCTCGCTGCGGAACGAATCCATTCCGGCAGGACGCGTCCCCAATCACGCCAGGTCTCCAGGGATTATCTTGACGGAAGACTGAACTTTCTTTTTATCGCTCCGGAGAGGCTCGCGGTTCCGGGCTTTCCGGAGATGCTTGCCAGACGGAAACCGATTCTCATTGCCATCGACGAGGCCCATTGTATATCTCAATGGGGCCATGATTTCCGGCCTGACTACCGATTACTGGGGAAACGGTTGCCAATTCTTCGTCCTGCACCGGTTATCGCCATGACGGCAACAGCCACACCTAGGGTCCAGAGGGATGTCGTCCGGCAGCTCGGTATGGTTGGAGCAAAGATGTGCGTCCACGGGTTCAGAAGGACGAATATCGCCATCGAACTGCTCGAACTCCTGCCATCGGAGCGAACAAGGAAGGTTTCGGAGATCCTTCAGAAAAAGGAATGCAGGCCTGCCATTGTCTATGCCCCCACAAGGCAGAAGACTGAAGATTTGGCCTCCAGCCTCGGCAATGTGCTTTCGGTCGCCCCCTACCATGCAGGGCTTTCTTCAGAGGTGAGGGACAATGTCCAGAGATCTTTTCTGGCGGGAGACATTGATGCGATCGTGGCGACCATTGCATTTGGCATGGGTATTGACAAGCCGGACATACGGACGGTGATCCACACGGCGTTGCCCGGGAGCCTGGAAGGATATTATCAGGAAATCGGCCGCGCAGGACGAGACGGGAAACCATCCCGTGCGATTCTTCTGCACTCCTATGGGGACCGTCGGATCCATCAGTTCTTTCACGCGAAAAGTTACCCTGACGAAAGCCTGCTGAAACGGATCCATGATCATCTTACGGACCATGCCGTACCATCGGAAAGGGTTCGTGATGAACTGAAGATGGGGCAAGAGGACTTTGACGCCGCGCTGGAAAAGCTCTGGATCCACGGGGGTGCTATGGTTGCTCCCGATGACAGTGTGCGGCGGGGGAATGACCAGTGGCTCACAACCTATGAAATCCAAAGGGATCACAGGCTTGGCCAGATTGACGAGATGTCGCGTTTTGTCGACTCTTTTTCCTGTCGCATGCTCCACCTGATCCGGCATTTTGGCGACAGGGAAGACAATGGCCTTCCCTGTGGACTGTGCGACTTCTGCACCCCTGAAGGTGGGATAGCTTCTCTTTCCCGCACACCCGACAAGCAGGAGGGGAAGATTATTTGCGAAGTGATTGCCAGGCTGAAGCGAGTTGACGGGCTCTCCACCGGAAGGCTTTACGTGGATACCTGCCCTGGTTCCGTCTTTCCACGGTCGAGTTTTGAAATTCTATTGAAGTCCCTTGCCGGGGCTGGGGTGATCACGCTCAACGAGGAGACCTTTGAAAAAGAGGACAAACCCATTCATTACAAAAAGGCTGCCCTGACGGGGAGGGGACATTCCCTTGACCCCGAAGATGTGTCCTCCCTGTCTATTAGATCCATTGTTAAGGACAAAGGCACCAGGGGCAATATCGCATCGTCGGGGAAGAAAAAAGGCATCCGCAAGGTGATTAGACTGGCCGCATCCCGTGCATTGGAATATCCGGAACTTTACAACAAGTTGAGAGGCTGGCGAACCGACATGGCCAAGAAGAAGGGGCTCCCCGCCTTTCGAATCTTCAGCAACAAGGTTCTCGCCACCCTGGCATCGGAACGGCCCGTTTCCCCTGATGAATTGTACAAGGTCCAGGGTGTGGGCCCATACTTTGTGGAACAATATGGAAAAGAAATCCTCCTGATCATAAAGGAATATTTGAAGCTAGAGCGATGAAATCAATAATAGGCTATTGTGCTTTCCATGTTTTTATCATATTATTCTGTTTTAGGGTCGGCACCACGTCCACAGAAAATCGTTTTTTGTGCGACATTTTTCTTCTTCCTTTGTCATCCGTAGCGGTTATCTCTTTGGATGAAGGGTTGATGACTTTGTAAGAAGTCATCATCGTGCCCATGGACGGGCACGCAAATCAATGGGTTGTTTTGTAACCCGTTGATTTGTAAGGAAACCGAAAATCACACTTTTCGGTTTCCGCTAGTAAAAAGTCCGAGGACCAGACTTTTTACGATTCCATCAGTGTTGGAGAAGGAAGAATGAGCTGACCTTCTTCAAAGTGAGTGAAAGGGGCAAAAAAATGTCTATGGGACCACGTCTCTTGAGGTTGACGGTAGTCACAGCAACCCTCTTTTTTCTGGGTGGTTGCGCGGCAAGCAAATTGAAGGTAACGCCTATTCCGACCTCGGAAAATCCGTCGGAACAGGTTGATCTACTGGCAAAGCGCATAGACAACGCAAGAAAAGCGCAGGTGAATGTGCTTTCGCCCGCTCTCTTTTCAAAGGCGGAGCAGTCTCTCAAGAATGCAAAGAAAGGGTTGACACTCGGAAAATCACTTTCCGATATCCTTCGCGAAGTCTCTTATGGAAATGCACAACTTCAACGCGCCGAAGAGATGGCCCAGGTATCGAGAAGTGCGCTGCCCGATGTTCTGGAGGCCCGGGATCGTGCTATCAAGGCGGGGGCACCAGACCTCGGGAACGATTACACAACGGTAGACCAGCAGTTTACCGCACTCACGCGGGCCATAGAGAACAATGACCTTGACTGGGCCCGGGAAAACAGGCTGAAGGTGACCAATGGTTTTGACCGACTCGAATTGCAGGCCATCAAACACAAGGCTCTCGGTGAGGCCCGAAAACTGATCGCCAATGCCGAAGCCGGGGGGGCAGCGGAACTCACGCCGAAAACGCTGGCCGAAGCCAAGGGCAAACTGTCCGAGGCGGATGATTTTATCTCAAAGAACCGGTACAAAAAGGAGGGTATTCAGCTGAAGGCCGCTGAGGCCCTTTTCCAGGCCAGGCGGCTCGAACAGGTGATGCTGCTGGCGCGGAAGATCAAGACCACGAAGCCGGAGGACACCACCTTGTTATTTGAAGGGATGCTTCAGGAAGTGGCCGACAAGCTCTCATCGCCCGATCTGCGCGACCAACCCATGAACAAAAGGTTGGAAGGAATTCTCGATTCAATCAATGCATTGCAGGGGGAACGTCAATCCCTGGCGGAGACGGCCCAAGCTCAACAGAAACAGATTGCCTCGCTCGAGGGTCTCAGCCGACAGGAGAAGATCGCAAAGGAGCGATTGACCCAGGAGGAACGCACCGCGAAAGAACATCTCGAGGCTGAAAGGCGCTTCCGCGCCTTGTACTCCGAGATCCGCAACATGTTTGGCGTCACTGAGGCCGAAATATACAAACAGGGCAACCGTCTGGTGATTCGTCTGAGGGCCGTTAAGTTCCCGGTTGGAAAAGCCGTCATCATGCCAAGCAATTATGAACTCCTGAGCAGGGTCCAGAAGGCCATAGGCAAGGTAAAAAAACCGGAAGTGGTGATCGAAGGGCACACGGACAGCACCGGCTCGGACGCCGTGAATCAAAAGCTGTCCCAGGATCGGGCAGACGCGGTCAGGGAATATCTCATCGCCAATGCCACCGTGCCCCCTGACAAGATCGTGGCCGTCGGTTATGGTTCCACCCGGCCCCTGGCATCCAACGCAACCGAAGAAGGCCGCGCCATCAATCGCCGGATCGATGTCCTGATCACCCCGGGGAGGTGACAGCGGTCTGATGAGACGATGATGATTCTTTCACCGGTTGCTTACAAGCTTCATGGTTTTCCTGATTCAATTTCTTTGAGCGTCCCACGATAGACTGCAGACTGGGGACCTCCAAGGGCGACCGCCCTCTGAGCTGCCCACAGGGCTTCCTCCGCTCTGTCCTGTTCCCAGAGCACCTGCGCCAGATTATTGAAACCAGCCCCTGAAGACGGGTGCAGGCGGGACGCCTCCCGAAAGGCCGTCTCCGCCTTTGTGAGGTCCCCCAGCGCGTAAAGGCTGTTTCCAAGGCCCATAAGCGCACCGAGGCTTCCACGCCATCGCCTCAGCGCTGTTTCATATCCTTGAACCGCTCCCCGCCACTGATGGGGCTTTTCCAACCCCAACACTGCCTGGAGATAGGGCTTCTCCCTTGCCGTAGCAGGGAGATCCCGAGGACTCAAAACGAGAAGGCCCCAATAAAGGGCTGCAGGTCCACACTGAAAGGCTTTCTGGGAATAGAATGGTACAGTCTTCAGTTCGATCCGCGGGGGAAGGTCTTCCACTTTTCCCCGAAGCTCGCCGAGCTGACGGCCGGCACACCCCGGGGACAATAGGGCCATTAATGGAAGGAATAGAACGCACAAGAGCGGCGCGACTTTCCGGTGCGCCCATTTCAGATTATTTCCTGTAATGATAAACGAATGGAAAAACATGGGTGACGCCAAGGAAAAATGGACCGGCATGTCAATAATCTCGTGGTCCTCCTGATCCACCATCAAGGCATCAGGTATTTTTCCTGCTCCGATTTCCCCAGTCAAGGAAGAGGACGCTTCCAAGGATAAGTCCGCCCCCGACCCAGAAACGCCAGGTCACCTTTTCCTCGAAAAGAAAAATTCCCAGGATAGAGGTAAACACCACTTCGTTGCTTAGAAAGAGCCCCCCCTCCCAGCTCCTGCAGTGTAGGTAACCCTGGTTCATGGACAACTGGGCCCCGACCAGAAGTACGATCATACCCCCTATTGCCAGCCATTCAAGTGCCGACCCGGGCAGCACTGGATCTGAAATGAATTTCGGGAACGTGACGGCACCCCCCACCAGACAAAAATAGAGATAGATGACGACCACGCCATTATTTTCTCTCAGTTTCTTGATGATGGTCACGGTAAACCCGGCGAAGACTCCGGCCAGGACACCCATGATCTGGCCGAGCAGGCTCCCCTGGGCAGTAAAATCCAGCATGACGGCGACACCCGCAAAGGTGGCAAGAATGCTCGCCATTTGAAACCGGGTTACCTGCTCCCTGAAGAAGAGCGCGGAAAAGAGAGCCGCAAAAGTTGGAAAGGAATAGAAGAGAACAATTGCCGAAGAGACAGGTAATAATCGAATGGCAGCAATGAGCGATAGAAAGGCCGCGGTCCCGCTCAAGCCCCGGATGAAAAAGAGTGTTAAGCTGCTCCCCCTAAATGGATTGCTTTTTCTTCCAAACAGGAGAAGCAACAAAAGCAGGCCGCCCCCGAAACGGTAGAATGCGATGTCCCATACCCTGAACCGTGGATCAAGCACCTTAATGATGCCGTCTGTCGCAGCAAACAGGAAGGCTGACAACAGCATGAAAAGACGTCCTGCGGTCGCATTTCCTGCGAGATTCTTCCGTAGGCCGGGCTTACGGGGCATGACGGGTTTCGCCATCAGTTTTGCACTCTCCCTGGCTAGAGCCCCGCGATGCTGATGCTGATGAGGTTCATGGCAGGGAAACCGCCCATATTGTGGGTGAGCCCGATTTTCGGGTCCTCAATCTGCCTGTCTCCGGCCTTTCCCTGGAGCTGTTTATACATCTCATACATCATCCTGAGGCCGGATGCCCCGATGGGGTGCCCGAAACACTTGAGACCCCCGTCAGGCTGGCACGGTATCTTGCCGTCCATATTGAAAAAGCCATCCCGCACGTCATTGCCCGCCTTGCCGCGGGGGGAGATCCCCAGGTCCTCGTAGGTCACCAGTTCCGTGATGGAAAAACAATCATGGAGCTCCATCATGCTGATCTCATCCCGCGGATTCGTGATCCCGGCCTCCTCGTAGGCCCGTGCCGCACATTTCTCCGTGGTCTTGACATAAGTTCCATCCCAATCCGTATACATCATCTCCTCTCCCGAACTCAGGGCGATCTGCATGGATTTGACATAGATCGGGTCAGGACGAAAATCCTTTGCCATATCGGCCCGGCAGACAAGGGCCGCAGCCGCACCATCACTCACCCCGCAACAATCAAAAAGACCCAGGGGCCACGCCACCATGGGTGCCTTCAGGATCTTTTCGACCGACACCTCTTTCCGAAGATGGGCCTTGGGATTTTTGGCGCCATTCCGGTGGCTCTTTGCCGAGACCAGGGCCAGGATCTCTTTTCCCTCCTCGGCATTCAAGCGGTACCTGGAAAAATAGCGCGTGGCCATCATGGCAAAGGCACCCGGGGCGGTTATGTTGGGGAAGATGAGCCTGTTTTTCGTCCCCAGGGCCGAGGGGAATTCCGGAAGGCCGCCGTAGCCGGTGTCCTTGAGCTTTTCAACCCCCAGGGCAAGACAGATGTCATAGGCACCCGAAGCCACGGCATAGACTGCCCCGCGCAGTGCTTCAGACCCGGTCGCGCAGAAGTTCTCCACCCTGGTGACCGGGAGAAAAGGCAGCTTCAGGGCGAGGCTCAGGGGTACGGCCGACTTGCCCACGTTGACCTCGTCAAAGCACGAGCCGAACCACGCGGCCTGGATATCCTTTTTGTCTATACCGGCATCCTCGATCGCCTCTTTAAACGCCTCCACCATCAGGTCATCCGCATTGGCATCCCAGCGTTCTCCGAACCTGGTGCAACCCATCCCGATGATGGCAACCTTATCTCTAATGCCTTCCGCCATTTTTATCCTCCTTCTCGGGGTTTAGACAACCTGCCCATGTAGATCCAGTCAAATCCTTTCCCTCGGTAGATTTACATCCCATGTGTTTTCTAGGCCATGACCGGTACCGCCTTCCAGAAATAACCGTGGATACCGAATTGTTCATCCACGTATTTTTTTCGGAAGCTCATCTCCACCGGCATGTCGGTCTTCAGATCTTCAAGATCCACGTCGGTCAG
>CAYUCJ010000025.1:0-3437 GCA_964443285.1 uncultured Desulfobacteraceae bacterium
CGGATCTGAGAATCTTTTTCATGTGCTTTCTCATGGTGCACTTGGCAACGCACTTCTACATGGACGGCTATTTGGGGTTCATGCCTCCCAAACCCTGCGTGTGCCCGTGTAGCAACTTTTAACCCCAAATCGGCGTCCATCCCCTCCGGAGTGTTTAGAAAGAATTTGAAAAGGATTGTCAGGTTCGGTTCCCATTCGTTGCTCATAGGCTGTCGTTCGCGGCATAGGTTCGCGTTTTACTATTCCATCAAGAAACGAGACTGCAGAGACTCAAAGAGATCGGAAAACTCCCTTTCGTCTTTCCTGTCCACGATTTCAAGCCATTCCTCTGCTGATCGTGCGACTGCCTTCAAGGAATTCTCGGCATGGGGATTTTCCATCATCAGGGCCGAAAAGAGTTCGGACGGCTGCCTTAACATGGCCCGAATACGTTCCAAGCGTTCCCTGAAAACCGGCGTGGCACACCCCGCCAACGGCTCAAGGGAGATCCCTGAACGCTTTATGCAAAGGGCCAGAGCAAGGGTGGCAAGATGATTGGCCCCCTGGATGATGCCCATGAACCGGTCATGCTCTGCCGGACCCATCATCAGGGTCTCCATGCCCGCTTCTTCGAGCAGTTCTTTTATCCAGCGCAAACCCCGTTCTCCCCGCCCGCGGCAGACCACCATCCGCTTTTCCCGGCTGGAATCGTCATCCGGGCCGAAGAGCGGGTGGAGTCCCACCACTTCGGATCGGCTGTAAAACACCATGGCGGCTAGAGGCGCCTCCTTGACCGAAGTGAGATCCATGAGAAGGGAATCCTCGGGCATCATGGGGGCCATTCTCCGAATGATCGAAACGGTCTTTCTGATGGGCACCGAGATGACCACCACACGACAGGCTTCGACCACCTCTTCAAGACTGTGAGGGCCGTTTCTCCCCGTTTTCATGACCTCCATTCCGCACTGCTCCATGAACCTGGAAAACCAGGTTCCCATGCGCCCTGTTCCGCCGATGATTCCGACAATTGGTGGTCCTAATCCCATTGATCCCTCCCTGCGGGATAGGACCCGAGCCACTTGACAAAAAAACAGCTTTCTTCCATATCTTCGAGTGCAAGTGCAACAGCTTCATCTTCACGATGGCCCACAATGTCTATAAAAAAAACGTATTCCCACGGCCTTTTTCCGGCGGGTCTCGACTCGATTCGGGTCAGGTTGATGGAATGGCGAGCAAGGGGCTCGAGTGCCTCATAAAGGGCACCGGGACTGTGCTTGAGGGAAAAGAGGATAGAGGTCTTGTCTGTCCCCGTGGGCCCGATTTTTTCCTTTCCCACGACAAAAAAGCGCGTCCTGTTTCCCGGATGATCTTCAATGTGTTCCTCCAGAATATCAAGGCCGTATGCACCGGCAGCTCCCGCATTTCCAACAGCCGCCGCGCCGGGGGCATGGGACGCCATTTGAGCGGCAATGCCGGTGCTGGCCACCTTTTCGACAGTGACACCCGGTAGGTGTTCTTTCAGCCACGACCGACACTGTGCCAGGGCCATTTCATGGGAAAAAACTTTTCTCACGCGGCCCAGGTCCTTTTCCCGGGTCAGAAAACTGTGAGAGACGTCAAGAAAACACTCCCCTACGATCTTGATATCATATTCATAGAGGAGATCAAGGGTCCTTTGTATGGAACCTTCCGAGGAATTCTCCGCGGGAACCATTCCACAACATTCTCCTTCACCCTGATGAACCAGCTCAAAAACCTCGTCCAGGCTTTTGGCGCTTCTCAACCGGGTCGACCCGCCAAAATGGGAGAGAGCCGCCAGGTGCGAAAAAGTTCCCTCCGGGCCCAGGTAGGCGACCACTGTCTCACGCTGAACGGATCGGGCGGCTGATATGATCTCTTTGAAGATGTGTTGAATATGCCGGTTCGTCAGGTATCGCCCCCCCCTCGCCGCCAGCCCGCGGATAATCTCCGCCTCCCTGGCCCGATCCACGACCGGGGCACCGAGCCGGCGCTTTTGCTCCCCTATGGCCCTGGCCGAAGCCTGCCTTTCTTCAAGCAGGGAGATGATTTCACCGTCAATCCTGTCGATCTCTCTGCGAAGATCCGCAATCCCGGGGTTGGGGCCGCATGTTTTTGTCTGCTCTTTCATGTTGAGGCGCTCCCGTGCCGGCTGAGGAGATCCAGGGCCTCTTCCACCGATGCTTTTTCATGGACGATTCGTGAAAGGGCTGCCACGATGCCCGTGGGATTCTGGTGCTGGAAGACATTGCGACCCACGGAGATTCCAGCCGCCCCTGCCTCCATCGCCCCCTGGACCATTTCCAGGACGGCCCTGTCCGAATCCATTCTCGGGCCCCCTGCGATGACCACAGGGATATGGCACCCCTTTACCACCTCCCTGAATGATTCGGGATCTCCGGTATAGGATACCTTGACCACGTCCGCCCCCAGCTCCGCGCCCAGTCGTGCGGCGTGCTTGACGGCCCGGGGGTCATACTCGTTCTTGATCTTATCCCCTCTCGGGTAAATCATGGCGAGAAGGGGGATGCCCCATTCGGTGGAGACTTGCGCCACCTTTGCCAGGTCGGAAAGCATTTCCTTTTCATGGCCGTTCCCGATATTTACGTGAACCGACACCCCGTCCGCACCCAGTTTGATGGCCTCTTCCACCGTGCACACCATGGTCTTGGCGTTGGGTTCCGGTGAGAGTGTGGTGCTGGCTGACAAATGGACAATGAGACCCATGTCTCTGCCGCCCTTCCTGTGTCCCCTGGCCACCATACCCTTGTGCACAACCACGGCATTCGCGCCGCCCTCCGCCATCCGGCTCATGGCCTTTTTCATGTCCGCGATGCCGAAGATGGGACCTGAACTGACCCCGTGGTCCATGGGCACAATGACGGTTTTTCCGGTTTCTCGGTTGATAATTCGCTCCAGTCTGATTTCTTTTCCTATCATTTTTCCCTCCCTTTTCCCTGAAAAAGTTTTAATGAATAAATGCGCACCCTTTCTCCCCTGGAAGGACGTTCATGGCAGAGGGCTAGACCGGCACGACCTGTGACGCCCTGTCAACGTTTAAAGGGATCCTGTCCGGGCACAAAAAAAGCCGGGGAGAATCTATCCGCCCGGCTTCATCGCAAAAAAAACAAAGGAATCAGGGCGGACCGGTTCCCCAGCTAAAATAAAAATAGCCACCGTTAAGACCCCTGTGTGCTGTCAGCGCCACAGTGTTCTTTCCTCTGATTTTCCTATGCGTTCTTTTCATCTCCGTGTCTTTTCTTTTACCAGATCACCTTGCCGCTGAAGAGCGTGCTTTCAATGGGTTCTTCCTTGAGCGCCTTCAGGGCCCTGGTAACCGATATTCCTTCATGAACAATCCGGCTCACCGCCTTGATCATGTTTCCCGGCTTCCTGTACTGAAAGACATTCCTGCCAAGGGACATCCCGTAGGCCCCCGC
>CAYUCJ010000025.1:3537-17308 GCA_964443285.1 uncultured Desulfobacteraceae bacterium
CCGAGCATCTCTTTCTCATCGGAATTACCTACAGGAATTCTTATGGACACGGCATCAGCCCCGAGGGCCACCGCCTCTTCCACCTCCGTTACCAGGGTCTGCTCCTGTTTCTCGGAGGAAGCAGTCAGCTGGAGAATGAGACCGATGTCTTTCCCGGTGCGGCGGTGAGCCGCCGCCACGATGCCCTTGTGCAGGATGACACCGTTAGCCCCGCCCAGGGCCATGATATCAACGGCATTCTTGATGTCCCCGATGCCGGCAATGGGGCCCATCCCCACGCCATGAATCAGGGGAATCATCACGGTCTTGTGTGTATTCCTGTTCATGATTCGTTCCATGCGAATCCTTTTTCCCAACATTTACTCACCTCCCTGATGAAATGCAATTAGCCCTGCCGAAACCTCGCGGATCGGGACCTCAACAGGTGATCCGCCAGGACAATGGCCACCATGGCCTCAAGGACCGGCAAGATGCGCGGGATGGCGCAGGTGTCATACCGTCCCGTCAACTTAAGGGATGCCGGCCTGCCCTGACGGTCGACGGTCTTCTGTTCCCTGGCAATGGATGGGATCGGCTTCACGGCGGCCCGGAGGATGATTTCATCTCCATTGGATACGCCACCCAGGATCCCCCCTGCGTTATTGGAGGAAAACCCATCGGGCGTGATGGGGTCATTGTTTTCAGATCCCCTACGCCCCGCCACCTCAAACCCTGCGCCTACCTCCACGCCCTTGACGGCCCCAACCGACATGAGGGCTCCAGCGAGATCGGCGTCCAGCTTCGCAAAAACCGGCTCTCCGAGGCCTGCCGGGCAGCCTGAAACGCGAACCTCTACGATCCCGCCGATGGAATCGCCGTCACCTCTGGCCCGTTGAAGTGCCCTTTCCATCCCCTCCAGTGCACCGGGATCGGGGCAAAAAAAGGCGTTGCTCTCAGCGGCTCTCCTATCTATTTTCGAGGCGTACACCCCGCCCAACGCCGTGGTAAAGCCCTTTATATCAATCCCATCGGCTTCCAGGATCTTCCTTGCCACCACACCGGCCGCTACACGGGCTGTTGTCTCCCTTGCCGAAGACCGACCGCCCCCGCGGAAGTCCACGTGGCCATATTTTTTCTCGTAGCTAAAATCGGCATGTCCCGGCCGGTAGAGGGTCCGAAGAATCTCGTAGGGGCTGCTGTCCACGTCCTGATTGGCAATCCTGAGGGCCAGGGGAGCCCCGGTGGTCTTTCCTTCAAAAACCCCGGACAGGATTTCCACACGATCCGGTTCCTCCCTCTGCGTATCAAAGGGTCGGGTTCCGGGTCGGCGTCTCTCCATTTCAAAGACAAAATCTTCCTCGGAAATGGAGACCCCGGAGGGGCACCCGTCGATCACGGCGCCCAAACCCCGACCATGGGATTCCCCAAACGTCGTCACCCTGAAAAGCTCTCCGATACTGTTACCCGCCATGAATTTGCTTTTGTCTCCTCTCCTCAAATGCCTTCACAATCCATCCGGCTGTCTCATCCGGAGAAATCCGCGTGGTATCAATGACGAAATCCGCGGCTCTTTCATAGAGCGGCACCCTCACCTCCAGGACAGTCCGAATCTCCCCTCGGGGATCCGTGCCGGTCAGTGTCGGCCGAAATCGTTCCGCCCGTTCATCCGTTTTCATCCTCTTTTCAAGCGTTTCCGTCCCCGCCTTCAGCCACACGACCCATCCGTTTTCCTTGAGTTTTCGTGTATTATCTTCATTCAGGACCACGCCGCCTCCCGTGGCTATCACCTGTTGCTCCTGTTTTACCAGGATCGCGACCGCCCGCCGTTCCTCCTGACGGAAGTGGTCCCACCCCTCCTCGGCTACGACCCTTTCAACAGCTTTTCCGGTCAGTCTCTCCACCTGGGCGTCGGTATCACAAAACCCCATGTCCAGTCTGCGCGCCAGTATCCTGCCGACTTCCGTTTTCCCGCTGCATCGGTACCCGATCAGAATGATGTTCATGGCATGATCGACCTAGGACCAAAAAAAAGCCGTGGGCTCTTTCCGCCCACGGCTTGAAATGGTAAAACGAGACACCCATCAAACCCCAGGCGGACTGGTCCTCCAAAAATAAAAATAGAGATTCCGCCTCGTCTGAATATGTCCCATCATATTTTTCAACCTGTATTCTGTCAATCTTTCAATCCTGTTTATGGGTTTGAACCTTCAATGTCAAGCAATAAATGCAAGTTATCTTGAAATTTGTCCTTGACAATTTCTTTCCCCCTATCCATCATTGATCATCATGATGATCGCAATGGACAGCAACAGCATCAACGTTCGCCTGAACTGGTGGTGGCTTAGCTCTTCTCGGGAGGTAAGCCCGGCGTAGCTGAGATCATTTAGTAATAGCAAACCGTGGGCATCTCCTGAAGATCCCACGGTTTTTTTTGTGCCTTTTAAAGAGCCGTGGGATGATGCATCCCACGGCTCTTCTTTTTTATACTCAGTTCAACTTAGTGGATTTTTTTCAAGGAGGGATTGACCATGATCAAAGGCGCCATTGGAAAGGCGGTCAAGGGAAGGAATCTGACGGAAATGGAAATGGAATCGGTCATGAAAGAAATCATGACCGGAAAGGCCGGTGAGGCGCAAATCGGGGCACTTGCAACTGCATTGCGAATGAAGGGGGAAACGGTCGAAGAAATTACCGGTGCCGCCAGGGCCATAAGGACCACGGCCATGAAAATAGACACCGTAAACCACCTGTTGAATATCGACAGGGACGAGATCAACGTGGAAGAAGAGACGATTCTCGATACCTGCGGTACCGGAGGAGACGCCACCCACACTTTCAATGTCTCCACCACAACCGCCTTTGTGGCGGCCGGCGCCGGTGTGAAGGTGGCCAAACACGGGAACAGGGCTGCTTCCAATCGGTGCGGCAGTGCGGACGTTCTTGAAAATCTGGGCGTGAACCTGGACATCACCACTTCTGATGTGGGACGTTCAATCCAGGAAATAGGGATAGGGTTCCTCTATACACCTCTCTTTCACGGTGCTATGAAGTACGCCGCAGGACCCAGGCGAGAAATGGGTATACGAACAATCTTCAATTTGCTCGGCCCCCTCACAAACCCGGCCAGGGCCTCAGCACAGGTGCTGGGTGTCTACGCCCCTTCCCTTACCGAGAAAATGGCAAAGGTGCTCAATAATTTGGGTACGAGGGAGGCCTTTGTGGTGTGCGGGGAAGAAACCATTGACGAGATAAGCATCTGTGGATCCACTCAAGTGTCGCATTTAGAAACAGGGCGCGTGGAGACTTTTTCTGTGACCCCGGAAGACTTTGGCCTTTTAAGGGCTGCGCCTGTGGAAATAGCCGGGGGAAACGCCAGGAAGAATGCCCGGATCACCCGAGAGATCCTGGCAGGAGGGAAAGGCCCGAAAAGGGACCTCGTTCTCCTCAACGCCGCGGCGGCCTTTGTGGCATCGGGGCTGGACAGGGAGATAAAGGACGGCATCAAAAGGGCGGCCGAATGCATCGACTCGGGCTCGGCCAGAGCCAAGCTTGAAAGCCTCATCACATTTACCCGGGACTGCCGGCCTCTTGTGAGAAAGGAACTCTGTTGACTGGTACAAATATTGCAGAATTTCTACTACTGACCTGGTTCGATTGCGTTTATTTGAACGGGAGGATAACATGGACAGCAGTTTTGTGAACACGCATTCCGCTTCTTTTGATCCTGAAACCTACGTCAAGATACTCGTTGCCATTGCCAAGGCCGACAAAGATAACGGCCCGCCGGAGTTCGATTATGTCCGCAAGCAGGCGCAGCGCCTTGGTCTTGATTATGAACGGCTCCTGAGTTCCACAGACAGGCTCTTTGACATTGAAAAACAGCACGTCACCCGCCTCACGGCCTTTGTTGTCCTGAGAGACGCCATCATGCTTGCTTCAAGAGACCGTCATTTCTCTCTGCCGGAAAGAGAAAAGATATACACGTTTGCCGCCAGGATGGATATTTCCCGCAGAGACGTGGACTGTCTTGAAGAATGGATCAGGGGGTACAGGGAGCTCCGTATTGAATGGGACGGCCTCGTGGCAGGAAAGCTCTGACAGAAGGCTGATTCTTCTTTGGAAACATCCTTTCTTGATACCCGCTACTGGAAAATCCTTTGTTCTCATTCCTTTTCAGTGCTGAAGGCAAAGGTGGTGCTCCTTGATTCACTAGAGCCGTGGTTTTCCCTCTTTCTCTTCGTGCTGGCATCGGCTGTGATGATATGGCGCCTGGGGGCCATGGAAAAAAAAGGCTTTGAAGGAACTGCCCTGGGCACCTTGATTATGCCCTACGCCTCTGGATTTTCGAACCTGGCTTTTGCCTTCATCCTGGGGACTTCCGGAGGTTCCGGTTCTCTTGTCCTCGAAAACTGCCTGGTAAACAATGTCACCAACTTGACCTTGATCCTCGGTTTGTCCGCCCTTTGCTGGACCCTTGTCGTGATTCCTTTCTCAAAAAAACCCTCACGGAAAACTCTCCACCGCACAGCCCGCGTTAATCATCTTTCCTTGTTGCTTTCGCTCGTGGCCCTGTTCTTTTTTACCGGGACGCTATGGGCCCTGGCCGGAGACGGGGCCATTGATTTTTCAGACGGTCTTGTACTCGTTGGCCTGTTCTCTTTCTGGCAGCTGTTCCAAGTCTTCGATGTCCTCAAGAACAACCTCCAGCGAAGGCGCACCCTTCCCAAGTCTATTGTGCTGGAATTTTTCGCAGTCCTCGCGACCGGTGTGGGTGTCTATTACAGCATTGATCGCCTTGTAGCATGGATCCCCCGAGAGGGTACTGGTTTGCTGGTATTCAAAAATCTGGGATGGCTCACAGGACTGTTGATGGTTTTCCCCAACGCCCTCGTCGCCCTTTACTATGCATGGGCACGGCGCGCCGATATTGTCTTCAGTTCCCAGATCGGGGACGGACATATCTGTATTCCCATGTGCGTAGGGATTTTTGCCCTCTTCAAACCCATCGAGATTCCAACTTTTTTCAATCTGAGCATCTCCATTGTAATGTCCGCCGGATTCTTTCTTTTTCTCTTTCTGGTCTTTCTGGGACGTTTACCCAGGAAGGCCGGCCTCCTCCTCACAGTGGCTTACGGGCTTTTTATTTATGAAGGCTTGATGTAACCGAAACAAACCGGCTTCCTATGACTTAGAACGAAGTCGTGGCCCCTAAGAGCCAGGCGCTCCACCTTAATTCCTTGACCGGAAGCAGCCGCTGGATTACATTGGCTTCCCATCTCATCCAGCAGGCGGGAAAACGATCATGGACAGACAGAAACTCTTTACCTGGCCTCCGGCCGTTGTCTTTTTCGCCCTCGTCTGTGCGCTCCTCTGGGGCAGTGCATTTCCGCTGGTGAAAATCGGTTTCAGGCTGCTTGAAATCGAGCGAAACACGGGTGGGAAACTCTATTTTGCCGCATACAGATTTTTTCTTGCCGGCCTGATGATCTTTGCGACGGTCAGGCTCACGGGTAGGTCTATCAAGCTCCCAGAGCCCAGGGACTACGCCACGCTTTTTCTTCTCGGCCTGCTCCAGACCACCTTAATGTACACACTTTTCTATATCGGCCTTTCCAATACAACGGGAATGAAAGCCTCCATCATAAACGGTTCAGGCTCCTTTTTCATCGCCCTTTCCTCACATCTGTGGATGAAGAACGATGTCCTCACCGCCCGGAAAAACATCGGCCTGGTCCTTGGGTTCCTTGGCATTATCATTGTGAACTTGAACAGGAGTGGTTTTAATTTCGATTTCCGTCCGACCGGGGAAGGTTTTGTCCTCCTCTCCGCCCTGGCCTCAACGGCCGGCACGTTGCTCGTGAAGAAAAGTTCCCCGCGTATTCATCCGCCCCTCATGTCAGCCTACCAGCTCACCCTGGGTTCACTGATTCTGCTGTTGATCGCCCTGGCTGTCGAGGACCCCGCGGTGATCCATTTTTCCGGTACCACGCTCCTGCTTGTCTGCTACCTTAGCTTTCTTTCAGCCTTTGCCTTTTCCCTTTGGTACGTCCTGGTCAAATACAACCAGCTGACCAGCATGGCCATGTACCGATTTCTTATTCCCGTGTGCGGCACATTTCTCTCTGCTGCAATATTGGAAGAGGAACACATGAACTGGCTGGCCCTCGCCTCACTTGCACTCGTATCCATCGGTATGGTGTTGACGTCCCGGAAACAGGGACCCATCCTTTTGGGCCGGCCCTGATGCACGATGCTACACGGAAGGCCTTTCCGGGTCTGGTGGAACTGCGCCGGGATGGGAGAGGGTGTATCTGATCAAGCCTGGCTCAACCCGCTTTCATATTCCATGAAATAGCGGTAGAAGGCCGCCACCACCAGGGAATGGGTGATGACTCCCTCCTGAATCAATTTTGGGATCTCTGAGAGAGGCTTCAGGAGGATTTCGATATCCTCTCCACTGTCCTGTGCCTGATCCCCGACCTGCATGGCCTTTTTTGCAAGAAAGGTGAAACATCTGTTATTCTGTATTGCCGGGTTCGGATACACGAAGCCCAAGGGAATCATCTCCTCTGCGCCAAAACCCGTTTCTTCCGAGAGCTCGCGCCAGGCCGCCTGCTCAGGCGTATCACCATCCTCGACAAGCCCGCCCGGTATCTCCATCGTCACCTCTCGAATTCCGTGTCGGTACTGCCTGACCATGACCACCTGATTGTCCTCTGTCAGGGGAATCACGTTGACCCACGGATTGGATTCCAGGATAAAGAAATCATGCGTTTTTCCCGTCCTCGGGGAGAGGGCCGTGTCCTTGCGGAGGGCAAAGACCCGGTAAGACTTGTCACGGATCGTTGAAATGACTTTCCAGGGTTCAGGCCACATACACCCTCTCCTTCCGTTTTCTCAACTGTTCCCCACGCCCTGTGCCTTACGCCCTACGCCCAATCATCATACGACGTATGCCACAACAACCCCGGCCAGGACACTGACACTCACATAACTGTTCACGGTGAAAAAAGCCAGGTCTATTCTCTTGAGATTGCCGCCCGAAACGATCCGGTGCTCCCAAACCAGCAGGATTCCAACGGCGGCGGTACCCACAAAAAAAGGCCAGGAAAAGTGGCCCATCCAGCCGGAAGCCACGAAGAGCAGGAATGAGACCATATGAAACAGCCCGGAGACCGCGAGGGCCGGTCTCTGGCCCATCCTTGCAGGGATAGAGCGAAGGCCCATCTCCCGGTCAAAGGAGAGATCCTGGCATGCATAGATGATGTCAAAGCCCGCGACCCAGAAGAGAACGCCCAGGGCCAGGACCACAACGGGCCATGCCACCCGGCCCGTCACGGCCAGGAAGCCCCCCACGGGAGACATGGACAGGGCCAACCCCAGGAAGATGTGACAAGTCCAGGTAAAGCGCTTGGTATAGGAGTATCCCAGGATTACGACGAGGGCGATGGGAGAGAGATAAAAACACCACCTGCCGAGGGCCAGGGCAGAAAGGAAGAAGAGTGCGCTGGCGCACCCCATGAAACACCAGACCGCTTTCCTCCTCAGTCGGCCGGAAGGAAGCTCGCGTTCGCGGGTTCTGGGGTTTATTTTGTCGAAAGGATGGTCAACCAGCCGGTTGAAACTCATGGCCGCGCTTCTTGCGCCTGCCATGGCCAGCAGGATGTAGAGACTCTTCCACCATCCCGGCCACCCTTCAGCCCCAATGAATGCCCCTGAGTAGGCCAGGGGCAGCGCAAAGAGCGTATGCTCGAACTTGATCATTCTCAGTGTGCGGCGCAGTGTTTCCATCACCTATTCCCCCCATGAAAGGAGGAATGGGCAGGCAGTACCTTTTCGAAAATCCGTTGTGCCCCGGGACCACAGGTGAAGAGCAAATCAAGGGCCGAAAGATTGGGGATAAAGGCGCCCCAGAGCTGGGGGTATACCAACGGACGCGGGTTGAAAAAATGCATCTGGATATGGGCCCGTCGAAACCCCTCCTCGGCAAGGAATTTGCGTGCGGACCCCTCTGCCAGAAAACACGACCCACCGAGTTTTCTGCAAACCGCCACCGACAAACCGGGCTCCTTTTCCTCGATGTGGAGATCCGAGAGCAGGACGATCCTGGGTCGAATATCCAGGTGATTCATGATATGCAAAATCATCCGCATGTTCAAATCCAGGAGTCTGTCGGGTGGATCCAAAAAGACGTCTTCCAGAAAGGGCAGGTGATCCTTGAAAAACGGGGTCTTACCATAGGCACACTTCAGGCTCAAGAGAAACTTTTCAGCCCAACTGCCCTCGCCGCAGATCCTGACCTCATCTATCCTCTGCAATCCCAGTCCCTTTTTCCATACCGGAACGGTCATCCAGTAGGTCCCCTGGTCGTTCTTAAAACGGTTCCTGTTCACCCAGGTGGTCCCCCTCGGAAACTGTACCGTGTCCAGGATCACAAAGACATCCGAGAGCATCGCCTTCATGAAGAACCCTGGAAAGGGCGCAAAGTTGGGCCTGTAAGTGGACAGGTTCATGACCTTCTCACCGGGCCGTCTCCAGCAGCAGCCTGGAGGTATATTCGGTGGTGTCGGCAAGCCCGTCAATGGGCATGAATGAGAAGCAATGGCCGGCCTTTTCCGCCCCGAGACACAACGCTTTACGGGCTTCTTCTCGTGCATAGAACCGATCGAGATTTGTGGGAATGAGTTTTTCGTACCTGCTTTCCATGATTTTCCCACTCCCCCGCCACTGGGGGCTGCGCGAGGCCTGGACTTTAGAAATATGAGCCGTCGAATAGGTGATCCTTCCAAAAAAAAACGTCACATGTTGGGTTCTTTTTCCTTGACATACCACATATTGTGTCTAAAATAGAATCCTCATTTATGCAGCTTCCCGTCGAGTACCCACAGATGTTGAAATCAGGAAGCCCTGAAAACCGCGTAAATTGACCGATAATAACGTATCATACAGATCTTTGCCCATTTTTCAACCTTCCCCGAGCAGGCGGTTTGCCTAAGCAGTGGCGGAAAAGTTCTTAATCGGCAACAGACTTCCCCAGGAGGACGTTCATGGACCACGACAGCAAGATATTGATAACAGAGGAAGGTACCTTCGACCTGAGCACCTACCGGTTGGATGACCACCGCTTCTCGGATCTCCTCGTAAAGGAGAACCAGATCGATACGGACCAGGCCATGGACATCAGCCGATTCCTGCGGGAGGAAATCGCCAGGATGGAACCCGACACCATCACCATACCGGTTCTGGAAAGAATTATCGAGGTGAAACTCGGGGAATACGGTCTCAAGAAAACCGCGCCCTTCCACCTGGACAAGTCCATCTTCATCAAGGATGAGCTCGTGCTCTCCCCCAATGCGAAAAAAGTCCTGGAACGGAGATATCTCAAGAAGGACTCCCAGGGCCGGTTGGTGGAAACTCCTGAACAAATGTTCAAGCGGGTGGCCCATCATATTGCCAGGGCCGAAAAGGATTACGGTGACGGCGCAGACGTCGAAAAGATGCAAGCACTTTTTTACGGGATGATGACCGATGGCAGGTTTCTGCCCAACTCCCCAACGCTTATGAATGCAGGACGCCGGCTGGGACAACTTGCGGCCTGCTTTGTGCTGCCTGTGGAGGACAGCATGGACGGCATCTTTGATGCCCTCAAGAATGCCGCCCTCATTCACAAATCCGGAGGGGGCACGGGGTTTGCCTTTTCCCGTCTCAGGCCCAAGAACAGCCGGGTGGGTACCACCGGCGGCGTCGCGTCCGGTCCCGTGTCTTTCATGAAGATCTTCAACACGGCCACCGAGCAGGTCAAACAGGGAGGCACCCGGCGCGGCGCGAACATGGCCATCCTGAGGGTCGATCACCCTGACATCATGGAATTCATTTTCAGCAAGAAACGGCACAAGGAACTCAACAACTTCAACATCTCCGTAGCCATAACCGACGCATTCATGGAGGCCCTGCAGAAGGGTGGGCCCTATTCACTGATCGATCCTAGGGAGAAGAGTGCCTCCGGCGAGCTGGACGCCACGGAGGTTTATGAAACCCTGATTCATCAGGCCTGGGAAAACGGGGACCCGGGGATCGTTTTCCTTGACAGGCTCAACCGGGACAACCCAACGCCCGGCCTGGGGGCAATCGAAAGCACCAATCCATGCGGTGAACAGCCCCTCCTGCCCATGGAGGCGTGCAACCTCGGCTCCATCAACCTGGCCAAGTTTGTCATTGAAAACGACGAAGAACCCGTCATCGATTATGATGCCCTGCGCGAAACCATCTGGCTCTCCGTCCGTTTTCTGGATGATACCATCGACATGTCCAAGTACCCCCTTGCGGAGATTAACCGTATGGTCAAGGGAAACCGCAAGATCGGTCTCGGCGTCATGGGCTTTGCCGATATGCTTTTTCAACTGGGGGTCCCCTACAATTCCGAGAGGGCCCTGGAGGTTGCCGAAGAGGTCATGGCCTTTTTTCAGAAGGAATCCCACGAGGCATCCAAATATCTTGGCGAGGAGAGGGGCACCTTCGCCAATTTTGACAAGAGCGTGTTCAAGGATCAGGATGGATGTTCCTACAGAAATGCCACCACCACCACCATCGCACCCACCGGCACCTTGAGCATCATAGCGGGTTGCTCCAGCGGCATTGAGCCGCTCTTCGCCCTCAGTTTTATCAGGCGGGTCATGGACAACGATGAACTCATGGAAGTCAACCCCTATTTTGAATCCGTCGCCCGGGAAAGAGGGTTCTACAGCCATGAATTGATGGACACCATCGCCCGGGAGGGCTCCATCCGAAACCTGAAAAACATCCCGGATGACGTGAAAGAGGTCTTTGTAACGGCCCACGACGTCACCTCTGAATGGCATGTACGGATGCAGGCCGCCTTTCAGAAATACACCGACAATGCCGTCTCAAAAACGGTGAACCTTCCCAAAGATGCAACCATCGAGGATGTCAGGAAGGTCTACGATCTGGCTTACAGCCTGGGGTGCAAAGGCGTCACCATATACCGCGACAGCAGCAAAGAGGAACAGGTGCTCTCTTACGGCCAGAAAGAGAGCAAAGAGGAAGGTTTCATGACCGCGGTCAGGGAACGGCCCGAAACCCTGGAAGGATTTACCACCAAAATGGTGACCGGCATGGGGAACCTCTATGTCACCGTGACCGAATACGACGGCCGACCCTTTGAGGTCTTCGCCACCATCGGAAAGTCGGGGCGCTCCACCACCGCCAAGACCGAGGCCATCGGGCGGCTCGTTTCCCTGGCCCTCCGCTCAGGAGTCAGGGTGGAAAAGATCATTGAGCAGCTCAAGGGCATCGGGGGAGAACATCCCGTCTTCCAGGAAGGCGGACTGGTCCTCTCCATTCCGGATGCCATAGGGCATGTCCTGGAAAAGAGATACCTCAACGACGGTAACCGGGAGCGGAGCCACAAATACCACAACAGCCTGTCCGGCGAGACATGCCCTGAGTGCGGTCAGACCATCAGCTTTGAGGAAGGCTGCATGACCTGCCACTTCTGCGGCTTCACCAAGTGCGGCTAAATTCGACTGTCGCGCGCCCTCCAATTAGTCCAAACCAGACTGAAGGAACCGAAAGAAGCCCTTCCATGGACTTCCAACGAAGTCGTTTTATTCACCGGAGCTCAGGAGGGCGCCTGAGGGTCTTTTTCGGACCCTTTCTCATAGTGCACTTGGCACCATACTGAGACATGGGCGGCTATTTGGAGGTTACTGCTCATGAACCCCACGCGAATCTGCCGCATAGCGCTAAACCCCAAATAGGCGGCCATCCCATCCGGCGTGTTTAGAAAACGTCTGAAAAAGTGTGTCAGGTTCGGCCCAGGGGCCTGGCCGGTGACCAGGTGGAGCAGTGGATAATGCAAAGTGACGGGTTTCTTGCCGGGGGAGGGATTTGTCGGATTACTGCTGGTAAAGCTGATGATATTCCATGACCTTTGCAACGTAGTACCGCGTATGTTTGAAAGGAGGAATCCCGTTATACTTTCTCACCTTGCGGCTCCCGGCATTGTAGGCTGCAATGGCGAGTTTGACATCTCCATCAAACTGGTCCAGGAGCTGTCTGAAGTATTTGACTCCTGCATCGATGTTGAGCTCCGGATCGAAGCTGTCTTCCACACCCAGCGCCCTGGCGGTCCTGGGCATGAGCTGCATCAATCCGATGGCACCTTTCCGGGAGACCGCTCTTGGGTTATAGCTTGACTCCGCCATGATGATCGCCTTCACCAGGGCTGGATCGACCTCATAACGCCCCGCCGCCTTTTGAATGAAGTTGTCGAAAGGAATATCCGGCGTCTCTTCAGGATCGCTGACAGGGTCCAGTTGAGCCGACCGCGTGGAAAGATTCAGTCTGGACGGCAGACCTAAAAGGGGTGTCGATATCGGGTCCGGTTCCGACTGAACAAGATTCGTTGCTTCCGGGGAATCAGCCTCGGAACTCAACGCCTCCTCTGATTTCGCGCTTGCCTCACCGGAAGTTTTGGCCTCCCCACGCAGGATTTCCTCCCCTGAATCTATCGGTGCCTCCCCGTTATCGTAACCCCGAATTCCGAACAGTACCGATGCGATCTCTGCGGAAACCGTATCCCCGAGCTCCCCTCCCAAGCTTAAGTGAGGCGTAGCAACCGCAAGGATCATGAGGCCTAAAATGAGCCACTTGCTCAGACGCACAAAAGGGGACCCCATGTATGATACTTCTTCCAACGCTTCCGATCCTTTCATGTGAGATGAATGGCACCTCACACCTCGCATTTTACATCCTATTTTAGCCAAAATCATGCCACACGGCCAGAAAATATTATTATAAATAATATTAGTTAGTTACCATTTTGGCCCAAGCAAGGACTTAAGAAATAATATCCCATTTATATATTGTCGTGCCATTAATATGTATCGCATTACACAGTATCCTCTGCGGGTCTGTCCGGTCATCACGAGGTAGAGCACACCGATACCTTCTAAATAAGCCACACCGCCGAAGGCGGCGGGGTATTAAGCCCGGAGCAGGAATAATAGCAGATTTGTCACCCCTTCAGTTTTTTCACCAATTGGATATAGGCCTTCATGGCGTCTTTTCCCGGGGCCATTCTTCTTTTAAACTAACCTCCTTGGCTCCCGAAGAAGTCAACATCTCTCCTCATGGAGCTCTGTTCAATCTAACAGCACTTCCCATCGGATCAAAAATATGGTAAGAAGGAGTTACAGTCCTCATCCGGGTTTTTCTGAAACAGACCCTTCGGACTTCGAGAAATTAAGCCTTATGACAGGGAGAGCAGGATGAACGTGTTGAATTGGAAGGGAGCCGAGGAGATCAGTATCAAGAAATTCCCCTACAGAGGAATGATGCATGACGTAAAGGGTGTCAGTGTGCGCTGGTTGTCAAAGAGCGGGGAAGACGACTCCGGACAGCCCGAATACGGATTGCGGCACTTCACCGTTCAACCCGAAGGCGAGATCCCCACGCATAACCATTTCTATCTTCAGACCATGTACATCCTCACAGGTCAATTTGAATGCTGGCTTTTTGATCGTGAGAACGACGAATTGATCGAGCAATGGACCTGTGGTCCGGGCGATGTCGTTTATGTCCCGAGCATGGAACCCCATGGTATGAGGAACCTCAGTGATACGGATGCAGCCACTTTTCTCTGCTGTATCTGTAGTGTGTATGAAGAGGATGTAATGTAAGGGTTGTCCCGAACCCAGAAACCGATCAAACTTCAAAACGGAAAGGAGAAGCAGTCATGAGTCAAACTGAAAAGGATCTCCTGGCGGCATTT
>CAYUCJ010000026.1:0-6928 GCA_964443285.1 uncultured Desulfobacteraceae bacterium
TGAGGGTGTGCTGAAACCAGAGATAGCCGGAGCCGAGGCCCACCACAATGATGCCCGCCACAACGCAAGAAATCACCAGGATCCACTTTTTCATTGCTCACCCTCCAGACTGATCATTTGGGATTTGGAATTTATTTGGAATTTGGGTTTTGATATTTGAAATTCGTGTGGTCTTTACCCAATCCCAGCTCAGCCTATGATTTCCTTCGCTCACCTGAGAGAAACTTCTGAAGCTGTTTCCGGTAGTAGTCCCTGTTCTCCTTTGCTTTTGAAAGCGCTTCATCAATAGTTTCCAGGGCCTTTTGCTGATCGCCGTTTTCATAGTAAGCCTCCGCAAGGGTATCCAGATAAACCGGTATCCTCTCTATGGAAACCGCCCTTTCTGCAAGGGCCAAGGCCCGCTTCCTGTCCCGCAGTTTCGGGTCTTCAGTGGTAACCAGAAGCCAGGCCAGGTTGTTCAGGGACAGGGAACGTTCCGGGTCCAATCGGAGGATCTTCTCGTAGACTTTGACCGCCTTTGTGTAGTCCTCCATCCGTTGGTAGAGCATGGCCAGGTTCTCGTAAAGGCCCAGGTCCGCCGGATTCACACTCAGCTGCTCCTGGAGGACATTTTCCAGGGCGGCGTAGCTCATATGCTCTTTGAGGGGGCTGAAATTCAACAGGTACCCCAGAAACCCGATCGAGACGACAAAACCTGCGAAACACACAGCCACAAACCGGGTATGTCTTTTCAAAAGACCCGGGTCGCTCAAGAACCGCGTCAGGCAATCCACCCGTTCCCGGATACTGAAGTGGTGCCAACTGGGCACGTTTCTGCTCCTGCCACTGAGCATGGCAATCTTTTCCAGGGACCGGATCGTGTGCGCAGGCGTCCCCATGACCCTTGCCGAAAAGAGATCCGCCTGCCGCTCGAAGTTTCGCATGAAGAATCCCATCACGTACCGGAAGTAGATCACCAGGCTGAGGAGCATGGGAAGTGAAAGGATCATGTACATGAGGCTGTTCCCGCCCTCGTGGCCTGATGAGAAAATCCGGGCAAAAAAAGGGCTGGAGGCCAGGAACCAGTAATAGATGTCAAAGAGGCCGTACGTCACCACAAGATAGCCGATGAGAAAGAGGATGTAGAAAAGGAGATGCCTGTATTTGGCGTGACCCATTTCATGGGCCAGTACGGCCTTCAACTCGTCGACGGAGAGGATTTCAAGGAGGGAATCCGTAACGAGAATGTAGCGAAAGCGGGGCATGATTCCCATGATGCCGGCGGTCATCATCCTTCCCTCAAACAGTGGCCACCTCAGGAGATACCGGTATTTGAATCCATTCTCCCTAAGGAATGCCATGAGCCGCCTGGATTTGTCGGAGTCGTCCAACGGCCTGCAGCCCCACCAGGATTGAATCAATACGGGCAGCAGGATCATAAGCAGGACCAGGAATACGGCGAAAAACAGGATCTGGCCTTCAAAGGTGTCAAAAAATCCGGACGGTTGTCCCCAGGGACTCATGGCCGCGAGGTCATAGATCAAGGAGAGGCACACCCAGGGGAAAAGGATGGGGAGGTTGAGTCTGGCGTTGGAAAAGATGTACGATTTTCTCTCGATGTTGATGGCAAACAGCTCACGGTACGTGGGTGCGGCAAACCACCAGATGGTGCACAGAAAAATCAGATAGAGGGCCAGGGCAAGCAGTCCCTGGAGAACCGTCAGGGACTTGAAGCCCGGAATGACCTGGATCCAGTACTTGAGGTTGAGAAAAAAGGTGAACAGTCCAAACAAGAAAATGGCAAGCACCGAGAGCCTCACCTGGACCTGCTGGTACAGAACGGTAATCCGGCCATCCCCGAACCCTTTTTCTCTGAATTGGTTGCTGATCCCCTCAAACACCTTTCTGCAGTAAAGGGCAAAACCGGCCCAGCCGACACCGATCGCCACCAGCGTCAGGGGGAGGGGATATTCCGGGGCCTTTCCCGAGTAGCTGACGCTGAAGATCAGGAGGACGACAATGAAGTAGATGATGTGATTAAACATGCGTCGCTAAACGGTCAATCGGGAAAGCCATCATTTTTCCGATCCGTTATTGATTTCCAGGAACTCCAGCTTTCCACCGCCGGGTGTGATGGCGGGATTGCCTTCCAGGAGGATGGAGACCTTGTAGCGGTTTTCAAGTTCCGCGATCTCCTTTCTTTTCCTGTTCTGGAGATAGGTGGCTACCTCAAGGGGAAGAAGGCCCCTGACCTGGGTGAGTCCCTCCTTGGCCAGCCCCATCCAGATCCGCCTCAGGACAGAGAGCGATCTTGCTTCCACGGATAGAACCAGACCCCGGCCCTGGCAATGGTCGCAGGTCTGATAGCTCCGCGACTCCAGTGACGGACGGAGGCGTTGCCGGGACAGTTCCAAGAGACCGAATTTTGAAATGTGCGCCATATCCATTTTGGCGCGGTCTTTCTTGCTTTCCTCCTTGAGGACCCTTTCAATCTCCCTGATGTGTTTCTTGTCCCTCATATCTATAAAATCGATAACGATGAGGCCCCCCATATCTCTCAGCCGAAGCTGCCGGGCGATCTCAGAAGCCGCCTCCATGTTCGTTTTGAATGCAGTCCCTTCAACATCCTTGCTCCCCCTGCCGCGGCCGGAATTGACATCGATTGAAATCAGGGCCTCCGTAGGGTCTATGACAAGGGACCCTCCTGATTTTAAAGGGACCAGATTGCTGTAAATGGTTTCGATCTCGCCCTCTATCTGATCTTTTTCAAAGATGGGCCGCTTTTCCTTGTAAAGCTTGACGCGGCGCTGGTATCTGGGAGAGATGATTTTCATGTAGTCCTTGATTTTTATGTAGGTCTCCCTGTCATCCACCAGGATTTCCGATACCTCGCTGGTAAAGTAATCCCTGAGCGTCCTGAGCCAGATATCCTGTTCCTTGTGAATCAGCGACAGCGGGGGTGCCTTATGCACGCTCTTCCTGATATTCTTCCACATTCTCAACAGCCTGTTGAGATCCCTTGAGAGCTCCCTCTTGTTTTTGCCATGGGCCGCGGTTCGCATGATGTATCCGATGTCTTCGGGGAGCTTGATCTCATTCATGATGGACTTCAACCGCTTTCTCTCTTCCTCATCCTCTATCTTCCTCGATACTCCACCCCCGCTTCTGCCCGGCGTCAGGACCAGGCACCGGCTGGCCAGGGAGATATAGGTGGTCAGGTGGGCGCCTTTTCTGCCCGGCATCTCCTTCGTCACCTGAACGAGAAGCTCCTGCCCTCTCTTGGCAATCTTGTCCACGGGTGGGATTGGTTGGTCGTTGGCGGAATCAACGGGATTCAGGTAATATTCAGGATGGATTTCGCTGGCCTGTATGAACCCGTTCTTTTCTGTGCCGATATCCACGAAACAGGCCTGCAGGCTGGGTGCGACCCGTTCCACGACGCCTTTATAGATGTTTCCGATTTTTTGCTCCGCCGTCGACATGTCTATGAAAAAGCCGTCAAGCTTCCCATCCTCTACAATGGCGATACGGTACTCTTCCGATTCTACTGCGTTGATGAGCATTCTTGTGGTCATAATCTTCTAAAACGCTTTCCTTCCATGTTGTTTAAAATGTTGAGATGCCTGGTACATGAATGTCCTGATGGCAGCCTCCCTTCCCGGCTGGATACTTTCATCGTAGGGCGTGTCCAGGTAGGGAATGCCCAACTGGTCCATCCTGGGTCGGATGATCGACGAGGTGATGGTACTGGGCATACAGGTGAAAGGATAGACATTGACTACGCCGTTGTATCCTTCCTGAGCATATTCCACAATCCCCGGTATACTCAAACAGGCCTCGGTCCCGGCATCGAATGAAAAAAGATCTTCTTTCTTGAGGACCCTTTCCAGATCCCCCACTTTGTGATCTCTGGCGAGATCGATCTTTGAAGTCAGGCGATCATAGACCTTCTTCTGCCTGAGCTCCTGGTAGTAGAGTTCACTACCGAACCGCATGATTTTTTTGACTTGTTCTTTGACCGGGCCGAAACGAAGCTGCTTGATACCCAGTCGAAAGGCAATTCTCGCGTCCCGCAGTCTATCATAAGAGGTGTAGTTCATCCATTCTGTAACGGAGGCATTGACGACCTCGGCCCCGTATTTCTCCAGTACCCTTATCAGGTCCTGATTCGCTTGGGTATGTGTCCTGAGATAGATCTCGCCCACGATGCCGATGAGGGGTTTTCGAACCACGTGTGGATCCATGAGCTCCTTTGCATTCTCAATGATCCCTTCCATCCGGTCAAGGATTCGATCAAATGCCTTTTCCGGACCCAGTTTCTCAAAAGCCTCTTCCATCAGGCGCATGGACCGCTCGATAAACGTGTCCGTCGAGCCGGGATCCTTTTCGTAGGGTCTGACCCTCCAGAGAAGCCTGTCCAGGATATCGGCTACAACCAACGAAAAATAGGAGGCCTTTCTGAGATCACGAACCCGGTCCTTGTCGATCATACCGGACAGGGAGTACCCGTCATCCGTGGTGAGGGAACCGATTTTGAGGCGGCTCAATCCCGGAAGAGAGTCGAGTATGATACGCTGGTATTTGTTGTACATGCCGAATCGGCAAGGCCCACTGGACTCCGGCATGAAATAGATATAACGCTCGGGATCAAAGGCCTCCCCCAGTCGCTCCTTTTCTTTTTCCATGAAGTAGAGAATATCTCCCATGGTGATCTGACAGGGATAGCATTCCTTCCCGGATGTGAACTTCTTTCCCAGATCGAGGCCCTTATACGTGTCCATGACCCGCGCATGGATACCGAACCCCCGGAAAGTCGCGGCCAGCAGATGCCCCCCGATCCTGTTCATCTGCGGTATCAGAAAGGTCCTCTCTTTCGGATTGAATCGACCGACCGTCTTATTGAGCGATTTGAAGCTGATTACTTTTCCGGATTCCGTGCCCATTTATCATCCCGCCATCAAAAAAAACATACTCAGTTTGCCAGTTCGACCTTTTTTCCTTTGGGTCCCTTCAGTTTCTTCATGGTGTTCTCTATCACATTCTTGTAGGCCTCGAGCCTCGTCATAACGCCTGCAACGCCGCTGTGTTCATCCAATTCCAGGATGAGATAGGGGCTGTCTCCTATGATATGTTTGTAAAAATGCTCGATAAAGGAGTCCGCCCCGCAACCGAAATTCGTGAGATGAAGACCAAAATAGTTTTCCCGTCCAAGGGTGTATTTCGCCGTCCTCAATATCTGGGCTCCCAGCCCCCAGTACATGGATGGAAAATCCGAAAGATCAACTGAAGATACGTCGATGAAGTCCATCGGTACGGCCGTCAGGCCGAGTTTTGCCAGATTCTGCCCCAATCGCAAATTCAGTCTCTCATCATACAGGTTGTAAGACCTTCCCGTGATCACCAATAGAGGTTCATGGGAATCCGTTCGTCTGAGTCTCTCATCACCCACCCGGTACAACTCCTTCCGGAATTGGTCCTGTCTTTCCAACGCATGGTAGGTGGCCTTTTTGATTTCAGCCCGGTTTTTTCCGATTTTCGAACCCATCTGTTCCGTAAGTTCCAGGGCTAGCGTGTCAGGCTCATACTTCATGTGCACCACCGGGCTCAGAACGGTCTTTGGATCCAGCCCCATCGCAGTCCTTACCATATAACCATTGCTCTGACTCATGGGGCAGTAAAAGCCCGTTTCGTTGGGACCCGGTGTCTGCATATCGATGATGCTCGGGAGGAAGAGATAGGCCGTTTTCCCCTGGAGTTCCTTCACGTGTCCGTGGGAAACCTTCACGGGATAACAGGTCTCAGCCAGAACCATCTCGATCCCTGCTTTGGAGATTCGGGGATTGGTGGGCGGAGAAAGAACAAGTCTGAAGCCGAGTTTGTCAAAAAAATGGGCCCAGAAAACCCCCGTGTGGTGGCCGTATAAGGCACGCTGCAGTCCTACCGTCGGGCGACCTTCGCATTTCTCAGACGTTTCACTGTCCAATTCCTCACACACACCGGCAAGATATTTTTTCCAGATCTCCTGTCGAAGTTGAAACAGGTCTTCCTTTTTTGAGTCACTGGTCCTGATGACGTCATATCGGCCGCATTCGCCCCCCCAGATACTGCGGCGGCCGTCAAAATCGTAAATCTTCAATTTGCACTGGTTATGGCAATTGGAATCTGCGCGGCATGTCTTTTCCTTGTACGCCATGCGATCCCTGATGGAACTGATCAACCCCCTGAATGTGCTTTTTTCCTGCTGCTCAAAATTCATTTTTTCCTGAACGGCGATGGCTGCGCCATAGGCGCCTAGCACCTCTCTGTGGAGGGGCACGATGAGACCACGCCCCAGGACATCCTCAAAGGCGGCGACCACCCCCTTGTTTAATGAAGGTCCGCCGAGGAACATGACCCTTTCCCCTATTTTTCTCTTTTCTACGACGCGATTGAGGTAGTTATGTACAATGGCATAGCACAATCCTGAAATAAGATCATTTCTTTGGACGCCTTTCTGGTGGTAAGAGACCAGATCAGACTCCATAAAAACGGTACAGCGCTCAGCAAGCTTTACAGGCGCCCCCGAGGAAAGGGCAATATCCTGGAATTCTCCAACAATATTAATGCCGAATTTTCCGGCCAGTTCATGGAGAAAACTTCCCGTACCTGCGGCACAAACCTTGTTCATATCAAAGTCCAGAGGATACCCGTTCGAAATGTAGATATACTTTGAATCCTGTCCTCCGATTTCAAAGATGGTGTCGATCTCGGGGTCGATTTCCACAGCACCCCTCGCATGTGCGGTTATCTCATCGATGATGAGGTCCACATTAAGGAAATCACCCACCACATTTCTGCCGGATCCGGTCGTGGCCGTTCCCAAAATATCGACGCTTTTGCCCACATCCTCCAGAAGTGTCGCCAGTAGTCTCTGGGTGACTTCTATGGGCTTCCCCCGGGTGGGGACATA
>CAYUCJ010000026.1:7028-16489 GCA_964443285.1 uncultured Desulfobacteraceae bacterium
AAGGCCACACCCAAAGCCCCCAGCGACGTATTGTGTCGGGGAACAACCAGGTTTGGGAAATAGGTCCTGAACGCTTCCACCTGAAGCCGGTTCATTGACAACCCGCCGATGAAGAGGATGGGGTCTTCCAGGATACGATTGCACACTATGGTGCTCATGTAGTTCCTGGCGTTTCCAATGTGCAGGCCATAGATAATATCCTCCAGTTTTTCGCCCTTATTCTGCAGATGAATCATATCTGACTTGGTAAAGACGGTGCACCTGCAGGCCACATTCGCCGGTTTCTTGCTCCCGGCACCTAGTGCAATGAAATCGGCGAGTATCCGATCTATCTTTGCCTGTGAAATGTCTACATCCTTTGAATACATCGATGTGGCAAGGCGTTGGGCCTGTTGATCGATAAAAGAGCCCGTGCCCGATGCACAGGGTCCATTGGTATTGAAGTATTCCAACTTCCAGTCATCCGTTTCTTCGGCGTTGCCGGGTGCTGCGTGTTTGATCTGAAAAAGGGCGATGTCCTGGCCGCCCATGCTGATAATGGTCTTGACGTCGGCCCGGACAAAGATGGCCCCAAGGACCTGGCTGATGGTTTCATATTCATAGAATACGCCCAACCGCTCGCTCAAGTTTTTCCCGTGACTCCCTGTAAAGCTGAGGGACTCTATCTTTTCTTCCCCGAATTTTCCATTGAGATGGCGAACGAGCTCATAGACCCTCTCTTCGACCTTTCCCACGTGACGCTCGTAGGGCAGTTCATAAACGATCTCCTTTCCTTCATTGAGGACAATGCAATTCAGGCTAACAGAACCACAATCGATGCCAACGTAGAATTGATCCGCCATTTCCCTTGCCTTTCTCTCTCCATCCCGCCGGAGTGCGTTCCTGCATTTCTCTTCCAGGGATTAAGAACCTGGAGAGTTGAACCCACGCACCTAGTGGGCCTCTCCCCAGTTTTTCCCGTGGCCCATATCCACTTTAAGTGGGACCTTGAGTGGATAGACGGTTTCCATCTCTTCGCGCACCATGTGTTTCAGGGCATCAAGTTCGCCATTCACCACTTCAAAAACCAGCTCGTCGTGGACCTGAAGAAGCATCCTGGAGTTGAAATTCTCCTTGCCAAGGCGGCCTGCTATTCGGATCATGGCCAGCTTGATCAGGTCCGCGGCGGTCCCCTGGATAGGCGTATTGACGGCCATTCGCTCGGCTTCAGCCCTGATCACCCGGTTTTCGTGCAGTATGTCGGGCAGATACCGGCGCCGGTTCAGGAGCGTTGTGACGTAACCCTTTTCCCTGGCCATTTTGATCATCTCATTCTTGTATTCTTCAACCCCTTTATGTTTTTCATAGTAGGAGGAAATGTAGAGCCTGGCTTCTTTTGCACCGATGCCCACTTCTTCGCTCAGTTTCTGGGGACCCATTCCGTAAACAATGCCGAAATTGATGGCCTTTGCGATCCTCCTCATCTCGGGAGTCACACCCCCCCTTTCGACTCCAAGGATTTCGCCCGCCGTGAGGGAATGGATATCCTCTCCCCGTTCAAAAGCCCGGGTGAATGGTTCATCCCCCGAATAATGGGCCAGGACCCTGAGTTCCACCTGACTGTAATCGGCCGACAAAAGAACACATCCTTCCTCCGCTATAAAACCTCTCCGGATCTCACGGCCTTCAACACCACGGATGGGGATATTCTGCAAGTTGGGATTGCTGCTGCTCAGGCGCCCCGTTGCCGCAACCGTCTGGTTGAAGGAAGTGTGGATTCTTTCGGTATCCGGATCGGCCATTCTCACGAGGGCATCCAGGTAAGTAGATTTGAGTTTGGCGAGCGTCCTGTATCTGAGTACAAGCCCGGGTGTTTTCTGTGGAAATGCGGACAGCTTTTTCAGAACTTTCACATCCGTTGAAAAGCCGCCTGCCTTGGCCGTCTTTCCCTGAACAGGCAGCTGGAGTTTTTCGAAAAGAACGTGCCCCAGCTGTTTTGGTGATTGGATGTTGAACACCATTCCGGCCTCATCATAGATCTCCTTTTCAATACCCTTCAACTGGTCTTCAAGGCGAGATGACATGGCCTGGAAAAACGGTTTGTCAATCTTGATTCCCGTCAACTCCATCTCCACGAGCACGGGCACCAGCTTCATCTCCAGATCAAAAAAGAGTTCCTGGTTCTTATCCAGCCGCAATTTGTCATTCAGCCTGCGCATCAACCGCAGGGTCATATCGGCGTCTTCACATGAATAGTCCCTAGCCTCCTCCACAGGGACCTCGAAAAAATGACGGCTCTTCTTTCCCTTTCCAACCACTTCACCATAGCTGATCATTTTGTGTTTCAGGTAGTGTTGGGCCAGATAGTCGAGATTGTGTTGTCTGAGTCCCGGGTTGATCACATAAGAGGCGATCATCGTGTCGAAAAAGATCCCTTTGAGACTCACCCCGTGACGTCTGAGGACCTCGACGTCGTACTTGATGTTCTGACCAACTTTTTCGATTCCCTCGTCCTCGATGACCTCCCGAAGTATTCCCAGGGCTGCCTGCAGGTCGGGCTGCCGGGGCACTCCCGGATAGATATGACCAACGGGCACGTAGCAGGCCTCCTTTTCTTCCAGAGAGAAGGAAAGCCCCAGGAGTCGAGCCTCGAGGGGGTTTCTGCTCGTGGTTTCCGTATCCAGAGAGACCCGGCCCTTCGCTTTGATTTTTTCCACCAGGGATCTTAATTCTTCTTCAGAGAGGCAGAGTCGGTAATCAGTTGATTCCTCCTCCCTGGTGGCAAACTGGTCCCAGAGTTCCTTGAATTCCAATTTTCTGAAAATCCGGGCCAGTTTCTCCTGTTCGGGTGGGCCTACCTTCAACTCCTCCATATCCGTTTCAAGAGGAACAAACCGGTTAATTGTGACCAGTTTGCGACTCATGATTGCCGACTCCCGGAACGCCTTCAGGTTTTTCTTCAGTTTTTCCCCTTTCACGTGGTCGGCCTGTTCCAGGACCTGGTCAAAAGAACCGAATTCCTTTACGAGTTTCAGCGCGGTCTTCTCTCCTACCCCGGGAACCCCGGGCACGTTGTCGGAGGCATCACCCGCTAACCCCATGACATCGATCATCTGAACGGGCTCGATTCCATAAACCTCCCTGATGGCGATCTTATCGGTCACCTTGTCCTTCATCGTGTCCCACATACTCACCCGGGGGGTAATGAGTTGTCTGAAATCCTTGTCGCCGGTGACCATGACGACCCTGTACCCCTCATCTTCCACCATCCGTGCCATGGTCCCGATGATGTCATCAGCTTCGTAACCCGGCATCTCCACCATTTTCACGCTAAAATTGATGACGATTTCCTTGATAAACGGGATCTGCTGCGCCATCTCGTCCGGCATGGGAGGCCGGTTGGCCTTGTATTGCTCGTAGATCGCGTGCCTGAAGGTCGGCCCTTTTGAATCAAAAACGACGGCCAGATACAAAGGGTTCTTGTCGGCCAGGAGTTTCAAGAGCATCTTGGAAAAGCCGAATATGGCATTCGTTGGAAAACCGTGGGAATTGGACAGATTTCTGACTGCGTGGTAGGCCCTATGGATATAAGCCGTTCCATCCACAAGATAAACCGTTTCCTTCTCATGATCCATGGAAATCATGCCTCCTGGTGGCTTGGCGCACCCACGGCCCGCGGTGATCCTCTTGAAGACCCCGAAAGGTAACAGCTTAGCGTTTTGAGGCAATCATCAGCGAACTGCCGACCCATCGATAAAGCGGCAAACTGCTACGTGTCCAAACCTTATTTTGCGTATTCTACCGCCCTGATTTCTCGAATCACAGTCACTTTGATTTGACCGGGATAGGTTAACTCCTTTTCTATTTTCTTTGCAATATCTTTGGCGATAATGAAGGCCTGATCATCGTCAACCATCTTACCCTCAACCATGATTCGTATCTCTCTTCCGGCCTGGATCGCAAAGGACTTATTGACGCCCCGGAAAGACATGGCGATGTTTTCAAGACCCTCCAATCTCTTCACATAGGACTCCAACATTTCCTGTCGGGCGCCCGGCCGGGCCCCCGAAAGCGTGTCGGCGGCCTGGACGAGAACGGCCAGCACGGTCTCAGGTTCAATATCCTCGTGGTGGGCCCCTATGGCGTGGATCACGTAGTTGGACTCGCCGTATTTCCTTGCCAGGTCAGCCCCTATGACCGCGTGAGGGCCTTCCACTTCGTGATCAACGGCCTTTCCGATATCGTGCAAAAGTCCCGCGCGCTTGGCCTGTTTGACATTCAGGCCAAGTTCGGAGGCCATGACACCGCAGAGGAAACTGACTTCTTTGGAGTGCTGAAGGACGTTTTGCGCGTAACTTGAACGGTACTTCAGGCGACCGATGAGCTTGACGAGTTCATTGTTGATACCGTGCACACCCACATCAAATGTCGCCTGTTCACCAGCCTCTTTGATGGCGGCTTCTATCTCCTTTGTCACCTTGGCCACAATCTCTTCAATGCGGGCTGGATGAATCCGTCCGTCTTCTATCAGACGCTCCAGGGATATCTTTGCGACCTCTCGTCTCACCGCGTTGAAGCCGGACAGGATAACGGCTTCGGGTGTGTCATCAATGATGAGATCAATGCCCGTAGCCGCTTCGATGGCCCTGATATTTCGGCCTTCCCTACCGATAATGCGTCCTTTCATTTCATCGTTCGGCAGGCTGACGACGGAAACCGTTTTTTCCGTCACATAGTCTCCGGCATATCGCTTCACCGCCAGCGCCAGGATCTCCTGTGCCTTTCTGTCGGCCTCGGTTTTCGCTTCATTTTCTATCTTTCTGATGAGTTTTGCCGCATCATGTTTAGCCTCCGATTCCATTGCCCCGATAAGAAACTGCTTGGCTTCCTCCGCGGAAATACCGGCAATGCTCTCCAGCCGCTTCCGTTGTTCTTCGAGGATTCTGGAACTTTCCTGCTCCCTGTTCTTGATCTGCACTTCGATTTGATCGATGGATCTTTCTTTTTCGGCCAGTCTGTTTTCCCTTGTATCCAGCTGCTGGCCCTTCTTTTCCAGATTTTCCTCCTTGTTGAAAAGACGCCTCTCCTGGGCAAGCTGTTGCTTTTTCTTTTCCCCGGCCTCTTTTTCAAACTCCACCTTCATCTGATAGAGGGTGTCTTTTGCCTGAAGGTTGGCTTCTTTGGTGATGCTTTTGGCCTCTTTCTGTGCCTCTTCCAGGATCTTCTTGGAGTATTTCTCTACGGAATCAGCCCGGCTCTCCAAGATTTTTTTCCTTATAAAAACCCCAGCAAGCAGACCCACTACTACAGCAACCAGGGCTATTCCAATTAGTTCGGCAGAGATCATTGTCCTACCATGCTCCTTGTTGTGTCCGGCGCAGCCGGTTTATTGTCTGGATGGGAAACTCACCAGTGCCCGGAATTCATTCGTGGATGGACACCAGAAGACAGTCTGCTCCCGTGGACAATAGGTCCATATTCTGTCAACACAGATCTCTCTGAAACCGGCCCGCCTCACGCGGGCTGGTATGCCTGAGGCGTGTCCGCCCAACTCTCAAACAGGTTCCCCGGTTCTCAACTGCCCATGGGAGGACCCACGCCGCCCCAGCGTTTTCGTCATAGAGCGGTTTCAACGGAGCAATCCCCGGGTCAAACGGAAAATAAGCGTTCTTGGGACCAAAAGAGAAACATTCTCTCGCGAGGTGAAGGTCTTGAACAACCAGACAGGAAAAGATTAGTGGAGGGCTAATTCGATGAAGCGCTGAAAATGGTGTGCCTGGCGGAGCCGTATCCCGTCTCCACCCATTAACATATATATATTTATAGCTATTTTATGCATTGACACCCCTGAGGACCTGTGACCAATGATAAAATTACACCATGCGATGTTTCAACTTTTTGCCGCCAATAGTTCTTAGCCCGGCTATTCCTAATCTCAATCCTGATCGTGTTTCCCTCACGAGTGCTCAACCCAGGACAGAGTCAATCTGGTTGATCAGCGCCTTACTCCGACGCCTCAGTTCAGCAACGATATTTTCTTGCTCACGTTGCAGTTGAAAGAAGTCATTTGCTATGTGAAAAGCGGCCAGGATGGCCGTTTTTCGCTCTGAAAGGCCTTGTACGCCTTTGTTTATCTCCTCGAATTTACGGTTAACAAAATCTGCAACCTCTTGTACATCCTTTCCGTTTTCATCGCTCTTGATCAGGTATTCATTGCCCAGTATGGTTATTTTTATGATATTTTCCACGTCAACTTACCCAAACCCGGAGTGAGCGATCACCCTTTAACTATCGTCGGAACACGACAAAATGAACCTATGACTCCTCCAAACTCACATTTGAATCTGTTCAAGTTTCTCCAGAAGGGCAATGATGCGCTGTTTGGCTTGGTCTCTCGTTCCTTTCAGTTTCTCCATCTGTGCACCGAGATCCGACAGCCGTTCTTCCTGGATCTGTGCCTTCTCAGTCAATATACCATTCTCTTTCTTAAGGGAAGTTATGGACTCAATAAGTGAGTCAATTCTCTGCTCAAGGACATCAAACTGATCGACTTCGGCAACCATCTTTCTATGACTCCCCATCTTGTGGTTCGTAAAATGAGATCCTCTGTTACCCCACCCAAACCGTGTCAAAGATTTAGGAACCTATCACGGCAGAACCTTATATTATCCACAACGCCTGTAAACGTCAATAAAAAAGGCAAGCAGGGCCGCTTGCCTTTTCCAGAAAATATTTGCCAAATAAACAGGTTATTTGCTTTTTTCAACAACCTTTATCCGGACCATTGCACGCTTTAGAGCGGCCTCGGCCCTCATGAAGTCTATGTCCTTGTTGCTCGTCCGATCTTTTGACAACCGTTCTTTGGCCCTTTCCATGGCCTTTTTAGCCCGGTCCACATCGATATTTTCCACCCTTTCGGCCGCATCCACCAGGATGGATACTTTGTTCTCTGAAACTTCGGCAAAGCCACTGGTCACGGCCAGATTAACGCTTTCCGAACCCGTCGCATACCGGAGTTCTCCGGGCTCAATTCCGGTGAGGAACGGAACATGCCCCTCCAAGACCCCGAATTCGCCCAGAGACCCGGGGGCAACGACACTGGTCACCTTCCGGCTCACAACAACCTTTTCGGGCGTGACTATCTCCAACTGTAGTGTTCCCATGAACGCATCACCCCTATTCGTTGGCCTTCGCCATTCTTTCGGCCCTCTCACGGGCCTCTTCCACAGTACCCACCATATAAAAGGCCGCCTCGGGCAGATCGTCGTGCTTTCCCTCAAGGATCTCTTTGAATCCCCTGACCGTATCTGCTACGGGGACATATTTTCCCGGAGTCCCGGTAAAGGTCTCAGCCACATGAAACGGCTGGGAAAGGAACCGCTGCATCCTGCGTGCCCTCGCCACCACCAGCTTATCTTCGTCCGACAGCTCATCAATACCGAGGATGGCGATAATGTCCTGAAGATCCTTATACTTCTGAAGCGTCTGCTGGACCTGTCGGGCGACGGCATAGTGTTCCGCACCAAGGTAGTTGGCATCCAGGATTCTTGAAGAGGAATCCAGGGGATCCACCGCTGGATAGATACCCAACTCCGCGATGGGCCGGGAAAGCACCACCGTACCGTCCAAATGGGCAAAAGTGGTGGCAGGGGCCGGGTCCGTCAAGTCGTCCGCAGGCACGTAGACACACTGTACGGAAGTAATGGAGCCCTTGTTGGTAGAAGTAATTCTTTCCTGCAATTCGCCGAGGTCCGTACCCAGGGTCGGTTGATATCCCACGGCGGAGGGGATACGCCCCAGCAGGGCGGAAACCTCCGAACCCGCCTGGGTGAATCGGAAGATATTGTCGATGAAAAGCAGCACATCCTGTCCTTCCTCATCACGGTAATATTCAGCGGCCGTGAGCGCTGAGAGGGCGACCCGGGCACGGGCTCCCGGGGGCTCGGTCATCTGTCCGTAGATCAAGGCCGCCTTTTCGAGTACGCCCGATTCCTTCATTTCACGATAAAGATCGTTCCCCTCGCGGGTCCTTTCACCAACGCCGGCGAAGACGCTGATACCGCCGTGCTGCATGGCGATATTGTGGATCATTTCCATCATGACGACCGTCTTGCCCACGCCGGCCCCGCCGAACATCCCCATCTTTCCACCCCGGGGAAAGGGTACCAGCAGATCGATCACTTTCACACCCGTCTCAAGGACCTTGACCGAGGTGTCCTGATCGGCGAAGGCAGGCGCATGCCGGTGAATAGGATAGTACTTTTCGGCATTCACGGGACCCAGACCGTCAACCGGCTTTCCAACCACATTCAGCACCCTGCCCAAACCCGCCGCTCCCACCGGCATCTGGATGGGTTTGCCGGTGTTCTTGACAACCATCCCCCGGACCAGACCGTCGGTCACATCCATGGCGATACAACGGACCACGTTGTCACCCAGATGCTGTGCCACCTCGACAACCAGATTGTCTTCGGTGTCATCGATGGCCGCATTCGTAATCAGAAGAGCGGTCAGGATTTCCGGCAGCTCTCCATCTGCAAATTCAATGTCCACTACCGGACCTATTACCTGAATAAGTTTGCCCTCGTTCATAACGATATCTAAACCTCCTTAAGGATTAAAAACCAGAGCCAGTATCAAAACGCCCCATTATGCCTTTTTCAATGCCTCGGCACCACCCACGATATCCATCAATTCAGCCGTAATGGCCGCCTGACGGGCCTTGTTGTAGACCAGGGTCAAGCTATCCACCAGTTCATTGCAGTTCTTTGACGCGTTATCCATGGCAGTCATACGAGCCGCGTGTTCACTCGTCTCGTTCTGAAGAAAGGCGTTGTAGATCTGAACACTGATGTGCTTCGGCAACAAATCGATAAGCAATTCCTCTGCGCTGGGCTCGTAAAGATAGTCGGCAGACCCAGTTGCACCCTCTTCCTCGACATCTCGGGGAGGTTCGATGGGGAGCAGTTTGACCAGGGTAGGCTCCTGCTTGGCCATGCTGATAAACCGGGTATACTGCATATGGACCTCATCCACCTCGTCAGCAAGAAAACGGTCGATGAATTGCCGTGCCATTTGATTGATAAAGGAAATATCAATTGCGCCGTAAATATGCGTATAGGATTGGGTGATTGTATAGTCCCGCCTGGAAAAGTAGTCTTTTCCCTTCTTACCCACCAGGGTCATAACGCAGCTCAATCCTTCACTTTCTTTCTGTTTGATCCATTTTTCAGCCGTGCTGATGGCATGGGTATTGAAGCTGCCACACAAGCCTCTGTCAGCAGAGAAGTGAAGGAGTTCAAGGTTTTCTGCCTTTTCCTTTTTTACCAGAAGGGGATGGATATCCGTTTCAATCCGTTTGGCCAGATTTCCAAGAACTTCCGCAAATTTCAAGGCATAGGGGTCGAAGCTCTCCATCCTGCCCTGGGTGGTGCGCAGCTTTGCCGCGGCCACCATGTTCATGGCCTTGGTAATCTGTTTGG
>CAYUCJ010000027.1:0-3954 GCA_964443285.1 uncultured Desulfobacteraceae bacterium
CCCGAACACCCGTGCGTATCTTCTGAACGGCGACCAGGGATACCAGGCTCAAACAGGCCCCGCCGACAAAAGGAATCCTGTAGTCAATCATCCACAAAAATCCGCCTATTGCGGGCAGGAACACGGCCGCCACATGGTTGATGGTAAAACCGACGGCCATGCTCGGGGCGATATCTTTGGGATCCCCGATCTTCTGGAAAAAGGTCCTGATGGCTATGGAAAAATTGAAAAAGACGTGATCAAGAACATAGGCAAGCGCCACCACGATTTTTGATCCGGTCGTGGCATAGACAAGAAAAATGATGATCATGCTGCCGTATTCCAGGGAGAGGACCTTCCTCTCCCCAACACCTATGATGGCCCGGCCGATGAGGGGGCTCAGGAAGTAGTTGATGAGGTTGTTCACCACGAAAAGGAGGGTCACTTCCTGGATCGAAAACTGGAATTTCTTTACCAGGAGAAAAACGGCAAACGCCATGAAGATCTGCCTGCGGGCACCGGCCATAAAGTTCAAAAAGTAATAAAGCCAATATTTTTTTCGAAAGATCATTTTCTTGTGTTGGGGGATGATGTTTTGATCCGTCGGGTTTTGTCTGAGGCCCCAGATTCCTGACACCACAACCAGTCCGCCAATCACCAGGTAGACCTGGGCATAACTGAGCAGGTTCGTGAGAAGATAGATGGCCAGGCCGACGCCAATACTGGAGGCGGCAGCCACACTCCTTAATTTGCCGAACACCCAAGGAGACGTGCCTTTATCGAAATACTGCAGCGTCAGGGACTGGTTCGTGGTCTCGTAGTAGTGGAAGCCGAAACTCATGGTGACGGTGGTCGCCAGCAGGCCGGGATAGGTTGGGAAAAACCCTGTGCAGGCCAGGCCGGTGCCGAGCGTAACGATGGAAAGCGCTGACAGCCTGTGCTCTCTCAGGATCATGATCACAAAAACAACCAGCAGGGTCAGAAACCCGGGAATTTCCCGGACCGACTGGATCATCCCAACGGCTTTTCCCGTGAGGCCGACCTGCTCAACAGCGAAATTGTTGAAAAGAATGAGCCAGGACTGAAGCCCGATGGTGGAACTGATGGTCAGGACCATCAAAAACCGGTACATGGGGCTCTTTCTCAGGCCACCCATGCGGGATCAGGCCGCCGGACGCAACCGGGGTGGAAGGATGGTCACCCTCCGCAGTCCCTCTTTGAGGGAAATAGCCTCTTCCGGGCAGAACCTGGCGCAGATACCGCAGCCGAAGCAGGAACTTTCGTCACGTTCCGCTAACCCCTCGACATTCAGAGCGATGGCATCGGTCGGGCATCTTTCCACGCATATACCGCAACCCGAGCAACTGTCCTGGTCGATCACCGAAAGGTGGTAAGTGGAATTGATCAGAGGAAAGGCCCCGTCCCTCCAGAGGCGTAGCGTGTCGCAGCAATCCTTGCAGCAGTTGCAGATGCTGGTTTCCGGGCGCGCTTCCTTTGAGTTGGGGTGGAAGGCCTTGTGCACCAGGCCGGCCTCTTCCGCCTCTTTCATGATCCGGAGGGCCTCTTCTTTGGTGATCATCCGGGCGAATCCCTGGGCCGACGTGTGACGGGCCGACTTGCCGAAAGAGAAACAGTTGATGACCGGGGCCTCCGTACTGCAGGGTTCTCCCAAGACTTGCCGTCGCTGGCGGCAGAAACAATGCCCCACCGCAATTTCATCAAACTTGTCGATGATCTCCTCAACGGACTGGCTCGGCAAGATGAACTCATCCGGGACATCAACGCCCCGGTCAACAGGGATGATTCGAATGGGCTCCCCCTCATCCGTTTTCCGCAAGGGAACGGTCCGGTCCACGGGTGGGGCCTTTTCGAGCATGGGAACGAGCTGATCGTAGTTCGCCTGGACCTGGTCCCGGACCTCATCCAGGAGCTTTTGAAAAAGATGGGCGAGCCGCCGTTCCTCTTCGTTCCATTTCAGCTCCTCCATAAATTTGTATTCCATCAAACCCACGGTCATGAGGGGGAGCAGCCGGTAGACCATGACGCCTGCAGAACTGGGCTGGTTGAAGATCAGCCCTTTCCTGGCCAGACTCCGCGCGAGTTGATCGATCTCTTCTTCTGAAAAGTCACAGGAAGCCTTCAACTGCTCCATGGTCTTCGAAGGTTTATCACGAAATGAATAGATGAAATCCAGTTCATCTTCATCATTCCCGACCACTTCTTTGATAATGTCAATGGTCGTCTCGTTCACCGGGAAAGGGACAATGCCCTGCCTGCAGATGACACCTGTAGCCCGCCTGTATTTCTCTTCCAATGATTGATCCACCATGCCTTTTGTACCTCCCAAACCGGCTGAGTCCGCCGGAAGCGCACAAGCCGGGAATAAAGAATTTCCAAAGTTCCCCAACTACCCACTATTACATTTCTATCCAATAGCGGTCCACAATTCCAGAACTTTTCCAACGATCGCCCGCACTGCCAACTTTGAGCATCTTCAGTTGAAACTTCCGACATCGAGGATCTTGTCGATGCAGGCGGGCTCCTCATCAGGGCGGTGGGTAACGTAGAGCATACTGGCCCGCCTTTCGATCCCTATCCGGTCGATGAGATCAAGCACGCGTCTTCGGTTTGGAGGATCAAGTCCCTGGCAGGGCTCATCGAGAATCAGGAGGAGCGGTGATTTGACCATGGCCCGGGCAATCAGCACCATTTTCTGCTCACCGAATGAGAGCCTGGTAAAGACCTTTTTCTTCAGTTTCGTAATTTCCAGCGTCCTGATCCATCCTTCGGCTGTCTCTTTCTGTAGCGAAGAAGGTCTTCTGTAGAGCCCGATGGAATCAAAAAAACCTGAAAGGACCACCTCCTCCACTGAAATATTCTTTCTGTATGATATTTGAAATTCCGACGAAACCAGGCCGATGCGGTTTTTGATGTCCCAGATGGATTCCCCTGTTCCGCGCCTTGCTCCAAAGAGATAGATCTCGTTGGAATACGCCTGAGGATTGTCTCCGGATATGAGACTCAAGAGGGTGGTTTTACCAGCGCCGTTGGGTCCTGAAACCATCCAGTTCTCCCCCCTTTTCACAGACCAATCAAGCCCGTGGAAAACAGTCTCCCCGTTGAACTTCACAGTTACGTTCCTCATCCTGATGAGTTCTTCGGGCGCTCCTTTCGCCTTACCCATGGGAAAGGTTTCGCACCCTTTCCAGTCCTTCGGCGCTCCATAAAGATCTGCAAGCCATTCCGGCGTCAGAATGCTGTTTTTCGGACCTTTCGCCACAACCCGGTTGTCTTTCAGGCAGATCACGTGCGTCATTTCCGAAGGAACGGCATGGAGCCGGTGGGTGACCATGATAACCAGGACCTTGTGCAGGATCAGGAGGTTGATGGTCTTTTCAAGCTGTTCTCTGGAAAGGCTATCCAGTCCCTCAAAAGGCTCGTCAAGGATCAGAATCCTCGGCCCTTTCAGAAGTGCCCGCGCTATGAGTATCTTGCGCATCTCACCGGTTGAAAGCCGCACAAGTTTCTTGTCCAGTAGGCCCTCGACGGAGTCAAGTCCGATACTCACCAGAAACTTCCAGGACGCCGGACTGTTATGGCCGTCTTCCTGAAACACCATCCTGGGGGTTGTTATCTCGAAAATGTTCCCGCTGAAGAAGCGGGAAGCCTCCTTTACCACCTCCCGGCCCATGAGTTCCCTCTGGAACTCGAATGAAACAACGGCGACGTCCCTTTTCAGGACCAGACCTTCCCGGCATACCCTGCTACCGAAGACCACGGGAAGATCTCCGGCCACGAGCCTCGTCAGCGATGTCTTTCCGGAACCGTTCGGACCGATAACAGCCCAGCTCTCCCCTTCTTGAATCTCCCAGGAAGTATCTTTCAGGATAAACCGGTCGCGGACTCTTGTTGTGATGTTGTCCAGTACGATTAGGGGTTCCATGGAATGAATTCACGCGACAGACATCCGCGCCC
>CAYUCJ010000027.1:4054-16476 GCA_964443285.1 uncultured Desulfobacteraceae bacterium
CAGTCCTTCACCGTCTGGTAGGCCGGACATTTGTCCGAGTACAGGGCCAGGGCGCGCTCGGCCTTTTCCCTCGTTCCCGCAGGAATCTTAAAACGGTATTGGATACGAATCGTCGTGATTTTCAGAACTCCGTCCACATCTTCGATATCCCCTTCCACCTCTGCGACCAGATTTTCGGCCGACGGTATGCCCCGCGCGTCCAGCGCGGTACCCAGGGTGCCGGTCAGTCACCCACCGACGCCTGCGATGACGTGATCCAAGGTGGCCGGGTAGTCCGGCCCTGGGATCTCCCGCCCGTACTTCTCCTGGTAGAAGTGCCTGATGCCACCGTGGATGCCGAAGTGGATGGGTTCGGCAAAGTCCTCCACATGGGCCGTGCGGTGCGGACCCTCGTGCTTCTCGATCCGAATGTGACTGGTGTGTGCTACCGACATATCTGCCTCCTCTCTTGTGTTGGCGTGACCCGCCACATGATGCATTCTATCGGGTCACAGGTTAAAAAAGGGAACTGCGTTTAACCCTTAAACTACCATTTTTTTGGTCATGGAAACAACACATCCTACAGATCGTTCAAGCGGTCGATCAGCTGGCGCAATCGGCTGAAGTCCCTCCGGTTGAAATCAAGGACCAGTCTAGGCAGGTGAACTATTCCGGATTCATCCTTTTCTTCCGCCAGCGCCTCGGACAAAAAAAGCTCACCGGAGGAACTCAGGATATCGGAGAACTCTTCTCCCAATTGATCCGCCTGTTCATGCGGAATGGGTGACGTCATCCGAATCGCCAGTTGGTCACCCACGTAACGGATACTGTGATATCGCCGGTAGAAGTGATCAATACTTTTCACAGCGCCTTCCACCGAATCGGTCAGGTCAAAGAGATGTAAATCCATTGAGCTGATGTAACCCCGGCCCAGGAGTTCTTTTTTCAGAAAGTCCAGCCAACGAACCCAGTAAGTGCCGCCGGTCTCGTCAAGGAGGACGAGGGGCATGGGATTGTGCTTGCCGGTCTGCATCAGGGTAAGGGTCTCCATGGCCTCATCAAGGGTCCCGAAACCGCCGGGGAAGAGGACAACGGCATCTCCCTCCTTCAAAAAAGCCACCTTCCGGTTGAAAAAGTATTTGTAGTTGATGGTCCTCGGGGAATCTTCCAGGACCGGGTTGATCCTCTGTTCAAAAGGAAGCCGGATGTTGACCCCGAACGAGTGTTCATTCCCTGCGCCTTCGTTCACCGCCTGCATGATGCCCGGCCCCCCGCCGGTAATCACCATGTAGCCTGCTTCGGACAATTTCCGGCCGAAAAGGCGGGCCATTCCGTAGATCGGTTCTTCCGATTTCGTCCTTGCGGATCCGAAAACGGTGACCTTCTTTATCTCCTCGTAAGGGCCGAAGATCCTCGTCGTAAAGCGCATCTCCTTCAAAGTGGAGTTCATGAGCTTAATGTCCGCCCTGTTCCTGATCTCCTGTCCCGATTTCAGGCCCGCCAGTATGATTTCACGGACCATATCCGCGTTCCGGACATCTCCCACCAGGGAAATGAGGGCGTCGATGGCATCATCTGCAGGCCCGTTGGTCCGGGTAAAATGGAGTTTCATGAATTCTATACCTCCTGGATTATGGTTCAAATATTCTTATCATAACACCCGCACGCCCATAAACAAAATTTAACAAGACCGGCGAGATGATCTTCTCTGTTCTCCAATTAACAAATGAACCTTTTCTTTTATTGCCCATTGATATTTATGATCCAAGCCTTATAATGAGTGGACTATTTCAAACCGGACTCCCTGGGGCCCGGTTTTTTGTATCTGAAAAAAGCTCATCCAATTGAGGTCTTCTTATTGATGGACAAGCATCACAGGCGAGAAGTGGACCGGCGTCGTAATTTCGGAATCATCAGTCACCCCGATGCCGGCAAGACCACCCTGACTGAGAAACTGCTGCTCTTTGGCGGCGCCATTCAACAGGCCGGGGCCATAAAGGCCCGCAAGGCCGACCGCCACGCCACGAGCGACTGGATGGATATCGAAAGACAGCGGGGGATCTCCGTCACCACGTCTGCCATGAAATTCAACTACCGGGATTATGAAATCAACCTCCTGGACACACCGGGACACCAGGATTTTTCTGAAGATACCTATCGGGTGTTGACCGCTGTGGACAGTGCCCTCATGGTGATTGACAGCGCAAAGGGTGTGGAGTCCCAGACGGAAAAACTGATGGAAGTCTGCCGCATGCGCAACACCCCCATCATGACCTTTATCAACAAACTGGACCGTCACGGTCTTCCACCCCTGGACCTCCTGTCCGAGATCGAAGACAAGCTCCAGATCGAGTGTGTTCCCCTGTCATGGCCCGTGGGCATGGGCAAGGCCTTCCGGGGCGTCTATGACCTCCACCGCGGCGAATTGAACCTCTTCCATTCCGGTCAGAGGGGCGGCGCCAGGGAAGATGTCATGATCCAGGATGTTGCCGACCCCCGTCTCGACGAACTGCTGGGCACTCAGGCCGGTGAGCTGCGCGATGATATCGAGCTGCTGCAAGGGGCCGCCAATCCCTTTGAGTTGAATCACTATCTGAAAGGCAGTCAGACCCCTGTCTTTTTCGGCAGCGCCATCAACAACTTCGGGGTGAGAGAACTTCTTGACGCCTTCGTTGAAATGGCCCCGTCCCCAATGCCCCGGTCCACTCTGACCCGAGACGTTTCACCCTATGAAGGGGCGTTCTCGGGATTTGTGTTCAAGATCCAGGCGAACATGAACCCGGCTCACCATGACCGAATCGCCTTCCTGCGTGTATGCTCGGGGACCTTCCGGCGGGGCATGAAGGTTTTTCATCACAGGATAGGCAAAGAAATCGCCATCGCCAATGCCACCATCTTCATGGCCCAGGACCGAACCAATGTAGACGAGGCCTATCCGGGGGACATCATCGGCATCCACAATCACGGGACCATCCAGATCGGAGACACCTTTTCGGAAAAGGAGCCCCTGAAGTTCACCGGTGTCCCCAACTTTGCCCCGGAACACTTCAGAAAAATCATCTTGAAAAACCCCATAAAGGCCAAACAGCTCCAAAAAGGCCTGACGCAGCTGGCCGAGGAGGGGGCCGCTCAGGTATTCCGGCCCCTGGGGACCAGTGTGACCATCCTTGGTGCGGTGGGTGTTCTCCAGTTTGACGTGACCGCGGAGCGGCTGAAGGTTGAATACGGCGCCGATATCCTCTACGAAGCGGCGCCTTACGTGACCGCCCGCTGGGTGGCGTGTGACGACCGCAAATCATTTGGGGAATTTGAAAAGAAGAACGTGGCCCATCTGGCCCACGACGCCCAGGGCCAGCTCATCTACCTGGCCCCCAACACGTGGCGACTAGAAAACTGCATGGAACAGTGGCCGGAAGTTTCCTTCAGCAAGACCTGGGAACGCAGATAATTTTCTGGAAACGCTCATGAGAGGGGAACGAGCGTATACTTGTCCACCATGTGGTGCGGGCCGTAAGAGGTCTTCGCCTTTCTCAGCCCCTCTATACCGAGATCCTGCTCCCTGTTGATGTACTCCATATGGGACCAGGCTTCTTGGCAGAAAAGCTGGTTGATGGCCGAATAGATTCCGGAAAACGAGGGGTTGGCCTTCTCGATATGAATGACCGCGGTATTTTCATTCAGAGGTTCACCCAAGGCGAATGCCTCCACACGGTTGTCCATCAAAATAGCCCCACCCCGGTATTCAAGGTCTTCAAAATGGGTCAGTGCCTGGTAGACGGCATAGTCCTCCAACATGAGTCCCGGCTCTTCATTACATTCCCGGATTCTGCACCACTGCTCCTGCATGTCCAGGAAGCACTCCACCAGTTCCTCGTCAAGCTCGCGATATTCGTACGCATAGCTCTTGAGAAACCTGTTCAGGTGGTTCTTTTTTTTGTGGTATCTTTTCCCCGGCAGATGGATCAGATCAGCTGCCAGATAGACGTAATCGCTGTTGTCCCTGTCCGGCCGGATCTCAAATTTCTCCTGATCCACGAACCGCTCGACAAAACCCCCGGGCACCCGACTGATGCAAGCCCCCGGGCCTGCTGCTTTGATGCTTCCCGCGAGAAATCCCAGAGCGCGGGCCTTGTCGCCCGGACCTGCCGGGGGGAGTCCGAAAGGCGGGCTGTTATCCGGAGCCAGGATAACCAGGAGGCATTCCTCATGTTCCAGCCAGCTGGGTCGGTATCGCTTCCGCCAGATAAAGAGGTTTGTAAAGGTCATTTCGGAGATCACCGGCGGATCAGCCCGGAGATATCTCGCGAAGGTCTCCTTGTCCCCTATCTCCAGCGGCTTGAATGAAGTTCTCTGTTGCATCTAGAATATAATCCTGACGCCCCCAAGATCCTGGACCGAGAAGTCATGTTTTTTCTCCGGGGCGCCCACAAACATGTTGTTTTTCAGAACACCGAATTCCCGGGACAGGGAATCAACGATCTCGGGACCAAATTTGGCTTGTCGTGTGATGAACTCGATTCTCAGGGCCGGGGAGATCTGTTCCAAGGCCTTAAGGCCATCCTTGATAAGTTCTTCCTCGTTCTCCTCAGGTGAATTGTAGAGATGGACCAGGAGCACACGGCGACTGCTCTCATTTTTCATGATATAGTCAAACGCCTCATGGAGCCGGTCCAACCGCCCCCCGCGCGTGAAGAGCACCACCTGCTGATCCGTGATGGCCGTGATGTGGTCGATGATGACCGTCCGCCACAGCAATATCCTGGTCATGATATAGTTCGCCAGGTTCAGGACGGACTTGAGGATCGGGATGCGGAGATACATCACCAGGACCAGGAGGAGGGTCGGGATGAAATAGTCAAGAAAAAACAAAAAATTACGGTAATCAAGAATGATGTTTCCCAGGATTCCAATACTGGTGGCTGAGATGGCCACCAGAACCGTCAGCCACCCGGCACGAAAGGTCCGTTTCAACTCTTTTCTCCTCACTTTCAGCAGGATGTTGCCCAGGCCGAAGAGGGTCATGACGCCCAGGAACGAAATGGTGTAGACGCCGGCCAGGGCCAGGAGATTGCCGCCGGTAAAAAGGAGGATCGAGGAACAGAGGAGAAAAAAAGCTATGATGATCCGGTGGCGGGTCCCCCTCCTGTTCATTTTCAAAAAGAACCTCGGGAAGCACTGGTCCAGGGACATGCGATGGACCAGGCCCGTGACCCCCACAAAGCTGGTCAGCACGGCTCCGGAAAGCACTAGGACGGCATCGATTGCCACCAGGTTCCTGAAGCCTGTACCCCCTGTTCCCATAGCAAGGTGCGATAGCAGGTGTTCCTTGTTGGAGATGATCTCATTCAGTGGGAGGAGGTTGAGAGAGATAATAGAAGTCAAGGGGTTAAAGATGATCACGGCGATGAGCATGTTGCGAAGCGTCTTCCGAAATACCCCCGGTGCCTGCTCTTCCACAAAGTTGGCTGAACTTTCAAAACCGCTGACCCCCAGAAGGGCTGCTGAAAACCCGAGAAAAACGGCCATCATGAGGCCATTGCCATCAGGCAGGGTCTGCAAATTGTCCTTCAAAATATGAAAATCGGCGGGAATACTTGCGAATCCAACCACGCAGAAGAGTACAAGCGTGGACATGTGAAAGACAAAGATCACAAGGGCGACCATGGCCGATTCGGTGATCCCAATGATCGTCAGGATGGCAAAAACAGCCAGGATGACAACGGTAGTCTGAATCACGGGGAAGGAAGGAGAGAGGTGGTGGAGATACTCCACAGCGGTCTTGGCTGAGATGACGGCAGTCGCGATGTAAGAGAGGATGGTCATACAGGCGGCAACCGATGCGGTCAGTTTGGAGGTGCAGTTGAGAAGGCAGTTATAGGCTCCGCCGTTGAGGGGCAGGGCCTCTACCACCTCCGTATAGATCTTTTTGTAAAGATAGAGGACCCCACCGACGAGCAGCAGTACCACCGGGGCCAGCACACCTGCATAGACAGCGGCTATGGCTGCCACGTAAAGACAAGACGATGTAATATCGTTTCCGCAGATGCCTGTCGCCAGCCACTGGCTCAGACGTTTCCTCCCTGATGAAGTACCATGGATCAATTCAACCGGACTGTGGGAAATCATTGCTCCTTTCTGTTCCATGCTCTCTTCTCGGGACTCCTTCCTTCCTACCTGCACTGCTTTTACTCAATTCTCTCTGTAATTGGGCCCCACAATGAGCATATTATTAGGAAGCAGCGCATGCATTTCTTCCATCAAGTCGCCAAAAAGCACCTCTTTTATCAATCCATGCCCGTAGGCGCCGGCAACAATTAATCCATCAGGCGGGACATCATAGAGTGCTTCTTTAAAATGCCCTTTTTCTACAAATAGCCATTCCACACCACCGGGCTTTATCCCGAATAGGACCTTGTGTTCTTCCAGAATCTCCTCATAATAGGCCCTGGGCTTATTTTCAGCATAGGTAAATAACATCATAGGGACACCACTCAGAAGCTGCAACCGTATCCCCAATCTGAGCGCCTTGACCTTGTTCTGCGATCCACCAAAAAAAACAATGATCCGTTTCCATTCTTTGTAAATCGGCGTTGGAATGAGGATTGGAAATTCGGCATTTTTGATGATGGTCCGGACTTCAGTACCGATGTGCCCCAGGTGAAACTTGCCGGAGAGATCACTGACGGACCTGAGGCATGTCATAAAACTGAAATCAACGGGGATATCAGGCAATGTGGAGGCCGTATAACCCTTGGGCTCGACGAAACTGGCATCAGCGCCTGCCGCCTGGACAAGATTTTCCACGTGTTCCCGAGCTGTTTCAGCACCTGTGAAAAAGCTTTTGGGCAGGTTGGTAGTCACCACCTCCCGGGAAAAGTACATGAGAAACTGTGGGTGGTTCGGGATCAAGACTTTGAGATGAAGCCCTGTCATCTTACAAAAATAGATAGACTGCAGAAATATCTCCCGTCCGAAAGGAGTGTTTTCGAATACATGAAGTAGCTGGTTTTTCATTTTGATGCTCCTCCTGTTTTCACTCCGCCTCCTGGGCCATCAATTCCTTGCGGTAATGATCAAGTAATGTTGCCTTGGAAATAAGGCCCAGAAATTTGCCACCCTGGACCACCGGCAGACTCCATGACCTGGTCTCATCAAACTTGTGCAATATGTCCGGTAATTCATCTTCCGGGGTGATGGTATCCAAGTTCCGGTTCATGATTTCTTCCACCAGTACGGTATCATAAAGACCGGGATCAAAAAGATACGGCCTGATATTATCCAGGTGAATCATCCCCACGAATCGTCCACCCCGGGATTCCTCAACCGGGAAATAGTTCCGATGGGATGTTTCAATGAGGCGAACCAATTCCCTGAGACGCATTTCAGGATGAACCACATGGCAGTCCTTTTCCAGAAGTTCCATCACACTCAACTCTGAGAGGACGCGGGCATCGGTTCGAGGCCTGAGCAAATTCCCTCTCTCTATCAGTTCCGCATGGTAGATTGAAAAAGGTTCGAAAAAATGGCTGAGCGTTGCAGACAGAACCGACACAAGGGCCACGGAGATTAGAACATCATAGCCTCCGGTTATTTCCGTAATGAGGAAAATTCCCGTCATCGGAGCCTGGAGGACACTGCTCGTAAGGCCTGCCATACCAAGGAGGCCGAAGTAGCTCTCCCCGGCCCAGGAAAGCTGTGGCAGCGAGGCTATCAGTCCTCTCTGATAGAAGACCCCGGTCAGGCTTCCAATCACCAGGCAGGGTGCGAAGATACCGCCGATGCCACCACTTCCAATCGTTAGAGCCGTGGCCAGAATTTTTGCCAAAACCGCTATGCCCGCTGGAATGAGACCGGGCGGAAATTGGGCGCCGATAACCGACCTGATACATTGATAGCCATCGCCTAGGACATAGGGCACGAGCAGGCCGATCCCCCCTACTAATCCTCCTCCCAGGGCAGCCCTCAACCAGCGGGGAGGCACCCATTTGGGAGATTTCGAGCTGATATAACTCAGCAGGCGCAGCAAAATGACGGAGGAAATGGCAGTCAAGACCGCAAGCCCAAGACAGGCCGTCAAATCCAGGTTGGTTACGTGAAACGCCCGATGCTGAAAGGGGATCTGATTTCCCTGCAGAGCACGGCTGACCTGAGTTCCCAAAACCGAGGCAATAGCGATGGGAACCACGTTGATCACGGTCCACTCCCCAAGTACCGCTTCCAGTGCGAAGGCTATTCCTGTCGCCGGGGCGTTGAAGATAGCGGCGATAGCGGCGGCCGCACCACAACCCACGATTTGGATCCTCTGGCGCTCGTTCAGATAGAGCTTGCTGGCAATATTGGAGCCGATGCTCCCGCCGCTGATGACTACCGGTGCCTCGGGCCCCGCAGAACCCCCGCTGCCGAGAGTCAGGAGGCAGCCTATGATGTGGGAAAAGCTTGAACGAAGTCGGATCAGGCCACCGCGCTTCGAGATGCTGTAGATCACTTCGGTAACACCATGGTGCCCGGGATCCTTGGTCACGTTTTGCATAAAAAAGATGGCACACGCCGCGCCGCAGGCTGGAAAAAGAGGTGCATACCAGTACCTCCTCAGCGACGCCAGAAAGTGCTCAATGAAACCCAGCCCGAGATTCATGAGAACAGAGGCATATCCTGCCGCTATTCCGACAACCGCCGCCACAATGATCAGTTGCAGCCGCTCGTCGAGTTTTAACAGTAACCGTCTTGGAAGGGATAAGATGGGCAGGCTCATGGATGCGTCACGCCCCCCCCTTTTTTCCATTCTCTTCGATCCGGTCTTCCATTTCCCGGACCTTGAGCAAAAGGTCATCACCATTCCCGCATTCTCTGAGAAATCCGATGAAGCCGTCTTCACGAAGGCAGAAGCTAAGCCGGGAAAGGAGCTTCAGATGGGTTTTGGTGTCGGGGCAGAGGATAATGAACAGGACAAATACCGGCAATCCATCCACCGCCTTGAAATCCACCTCGTTTTCAAGAAAGCAGGTGGCAATCATGCCTCCTGCCGGGATATCCTCCATGGGATACCGGGGATGGGGAAAGGCAACGCCATTTCCAATCCCGGTAGATACCAGCTCTTCCCTCTGAAGCAGACGGTCCAGCAGTATCTCCCAATCAACCGTCTTGGGAAGAGAAATCAGCATACACGCGGCCTCCAGAGCCTCTCGAACATCCCGCCCCGGTAGAGAAAAAAACACGCCGCCCCGTTTCATAAACTCGTACAGACTCAGATTCCTGATGGCCGGGATGATATCTCCTGAAGACGGGGAATCCATGAGCGTCAAATTGCGCCTGCGGGCCCATTTGGCCAGTTCATCTTTGCGAAATACATAACTTCCTGAACGCTCCCTTGTTGGAATTTTCCCCTGGCGAGCCCATCGCCGGATGGTGGCTTCCGGCGTCCCCAGCATTCTTGCCGCCGTTTTTATGTCTATTTCCATGGTAGATTTTGCATGCCGAATCAATTCAAGAAGTCCGGGTATCTTCCTCCTTGCGCCTTGGGCTCCCCGACGTCCTGCTTCTTCTGCTCCTGAATTCAAATGCTTGATGTGAATTTTTTATACTTTTACTTTTGGCCCCGTTTGTCAAGTCACACCTTTTGTATCAAAATCAGCCGGCCTCATACATTCGCACGTTGCTTACCCTGTCTTAGTGCTTTCTTTTTCTCTCAACTTTTCAAGGACATCGTTTGGCCCGAGCAGAATCAGGGTGTCGCTGTCCTTGATCAAGAATTGGGCTGTAGGGATCAGATTGAGCCGTTCGGGTATGATTTCCCTGATGCCCAATACCTGAATGCCGAAGCGATTGATGAGGTCCAGATCCTTCAACTTCTTTCCGATGAATTCTCTAGGAGGCGCCAGCTGGATAATGCTGAACCCCTCCAAAAAAGGTAGATAATCCAGCATATTAGGATTATGCAGACGCTCTGCAAGAGAAAGAGCCTGATCCTTTTCCGGAAAGAATACCTCTGTGGCCCCGACCTTGTAGAGAATCCGTCCATGGGCCTCACTCACCGCCTTTGCATAGATAGACTTGACACCCATGTCCCTCAGGATCAATGTTGCCAGGATCGAATCACTCAGGACGGTTCCGATGGATACTACCGCAGTATTCATTTGCTCCAGTCCCATTGATTCCAGGACCGTCCTGTCTGTGGCGTCTGCCACCACCGCCTGACTTACGTGGTCCCTGATCTCCTGAACCCGTTGATGGTTCTTGTCCATGGCCAGGACTTCATGTCCCTTTTCATAGAGATAGGTGGCCAGATAATACCCGAAATTTCCCAGCCCGATAATCGCGAATTGTTGCATTTCTTTCACCCCACCATGATATTTTCTTCAGCATAAGTGTAACCGGGCGCCGAAGGCCGGCTGACGGCCATGGCAATGACCAGGGGACCCAGACGCCCCACGAACATGACAATCGTCAGGATCATCTTTCCCACCGGAGTCAGGCCGCCCGTCACGCCGGTTGAAAGACCCACGGTTCCGAAGGCACTCACCACTTCAAAAAGGAATTCGAAAAACTTCCCCCTGCTCAGGGCATGTGAGACCTGACCCAGTTCCGATATGAGGAGGGCCATGGTGGCGGTCACCACAACGAGTGTGCTGACCATGACGATACTGATGGCCTTGCCCGTGCTCTCTGCGGGGATGGTGCGCCGGAACAACCGGGGTCTCTCTCTGCCCAATAGCCGGGAACTACCCAGCGCCACCAGGCTTGCAAAGGAGGTCGTCTTGATGCCCCCGCCGCAGGAGCCGGGGGAAGCACCGATGAACATGAGCAGAATGACCAGAAAGAGGGTTTCGCTGGCCATCATCCCGATGGGGAGGGTATTGAAACCTGCCGTCCGGGCGGTTACGGATTGGAAAAACGCCGCCAGGAAGCGGACCGGAAGGGACAACCCCTTCAATGTGTTGTTCCATTCCATCAGCAAAATCAACAACGTCCCCCCCGCCAGCAGGAACCCCGTGGTGGAAAGCACGATCTTTGAATGAAGGCTGAGGCGTGCCCAGAAGCGCCGCCTGAAAGGTCTCTTCCGCCTCAACTCCGACAACACCAGAAACCCGATTCCCCCGCTGATAATCAGGAAGCACACGGTGAGATTCAAGGTCCAATCCCCCCGGTAGGCCACGAAACTGTCCTGAAAAATGGAAAAGCCTGCGTTGCAGAAGGCGCTGACAGAATGGAATATGGCCAGATAAGAGGCCTGCAGAACGCTGCGCTCCGGGAGAAAGCGTATGAACATGAGGAAAGCGCCCACGCCTTCAATGATTATGGTAAAGAGCACGACATCCCCGAGGAGAGATGAAAGGCTCTTCTCCTTTCCGTCCGTCAAGGCGTCTTTGATGACCAACCGTCCCGCAAGGGAGGGCTGCTTGCCCGCCAGGAGGAGAAAGAGCGTGGACAGGGTCATAATGCCCAGCCCGCCCACCTGTATGAGAAAAAGGATAACCCACTGTCCGAAGCAGGAAAAGTCCTTTCCGGTATCCAGGACCGCCAGACCGGTCACGCAGCCTGCCGAAGTGGCGGTAAACAGGGCGTCCATAAGACCGATTCCCTTCCCCGTTGAGGATACCGGAAGAGAAAGCAGGAACGTCCCGACGCCAATCAGAAGCGCGAAAGCGAGAACGGAAAATCTGGCCGGGGATCTCAGAAGCCACCGCTTAATCCGCATTCCAATCACACCCTTCCTTTTTTCCGGCGCATATCCGCCCATAGAATGTCCGGGCCAGAGAACATTGCCATTGCGGGCCGCCCCTGTTCCACGGTTCCTTACCTGAGAGTTTTTACTGGATAAACGCCGATTGTGTCAAGCACACTGTATGGGATGTGTCATTTTCAGATGATTTGGCGCCATCGTTTTTTTATTGACATGACGCCTTAAAAAAAGATAGTTTTTATCGAGTGAGCACTCAGTCGGTTTTTCCCGGCGGCCTGACCACCCCGCCCTGTTTGGCGGAAGCAAAGCAAAACTGGAATCATGGAACCGTAAAACGTCCGTCCGTGGTCTTTTTAGTGACCGTCCATGGGCACGGTGATGACTTCCAACGAAGTCCCTTTTTCATCCGGCTCCAAGGAAGCGGATCTGAGAATCTTCTTCATGTGCTTTCTCCAGGGCACTTGGCAACTCACTTCTACATGGACGACGATTTGGGGTTCACGCCTCCAAACCCTACGCGTTCTTGTGGCATAACTCTGAACCCCAAATCGGCGTCTATCCCCTCTGGAGTGATTAGAAAGCATTGGGAAAGATTGTCAGGTTCGGTTCCTCTTCGTTCCCGACAGGTTGCAGTTTGCGTCGTGAATTAGCTTATTAGAAAGTCATCAAGGATAAAACATGTCAAAAAAGGAAGACATTTTAAAGGCGGCCTTGCATCTCTTTGCGGAAAAGGGGTTCAAGGACACCTCCATGTCCGAATTGA